>NZ_JBAWTG010000037.1:0-55498 GCF_037106235.1 Methylobacterium nigriterrae
ACTGAGCCGACCCCACGATCCCCGCGCGGATCCAAGCCCGATCCCGCCACACTCACGACAAGCCCGGCCGAGAGGCCGGGCTTTTTTCGTCGCCCCAAAACACCGCCGCCGGCGCGATTGGTGCAGCATCGTCCGCCGACGCGGCGGGTTCGGGGCGCGACACTGCGGCGCCATGACGGGCGCGCTGTCCGTGGCCCGGAGATCAGGGAGGATGCCTTGCCGCCGGGGCCGCCACGCGCCTCGGGGCGCGGATCCTTGCCCGCGGCAGCAGCCGAGCCGTCAGCTCTCGCGACGGCCGAAGGTCCGATCATGCGCCGAGGCGGCGGCCCGGCCCCGCGGCCGGGCCGCTGCCTCGGCGCCCGATCCGGGATCAGATGTCGAGCTCGGCCCCGTCCGCGAAGGCGGCACGCTCGGAGATGAAGGCGAAGCGCGCCTCGGGCTTGTTGCCCATCAGGCGGTCCACCGTGTCGCCGGTGGATTCGCGCGCCTCGTCGAGCACTGCGACCCGCAGAAGCGTGCGCTTCTTCGGGTCCATGGTGGTCTCCTTCAGCTGGGCCGGCATCATCTCGCCGAGGCCCTTGAAGCGGCCGATCTCGACCTTGCCGTTCTTGAACACCGTCCTGATCAGCTGATCCTTGTGGGCATCGTCGCGGGCATAGGCCGTCTTCGTGCCCTGCTGCAGCCGGTAGAGCGGCGGGATCGCGAGGTAGAGATGCCCCTTGTCGATGAGCTTGGGCATCTGCCGGTAAAAGAAGGTGATCAGCAGCGAGGCGATGTGGGCGCCGTCGACGTCCGCATCCGTCATGATCACCACCTTCTCGTAGCGGAGATCCTCCTCGCGGTAATGGCTGCCGGTGCCGCAGCCGAGCGCCTGGGTCAGGTCGCTGATGAGCTGGTTCGCGCCGAGCTTGTCCCGGCTCGCCGAGGCGACGTTCAGGATTTTTCCGCGCAGGGGCAAGATGGCCTGGGTCTGGCGGTCACGCGCCTGCTTGGCGGAGCCGCCGGCCGAATCGCCCTCGACGATGAAGATCTCGGAGCCCGCCATGCCGGCCGCCGAGCAATCCGCGAGCTTGCCGGGCAGGCGGAGCTTGCGGGTCGCGGTCTTGCGGGCGACCTCCTTCTCCTGGCGGCGGCGCAGGCGCTCCTCCGCCCGGTCGATCACCCAATCGAGCAGCTTGTTGGCCTGGGTCGGCGAATCCGCGAGCCAGTGGTCGAAGGCGTCGCGGATCGCCGTCTCGACGATGCGTGAGGCCTCCACCGTCGCGAGCTTGTCCTTGGTCTGGCCCTGGAACTCGGGCTCGCGGATGAAGACCGAGAGCATCGACGCGCAGGTCGCCATCACGTCGTCGGTGGTCACCGCCGCCATGCGCTTGGCCTGGTTCACGCGCTCGGCGTGCTCGCGCAAGGCCCGCAGGAGAGCGACGCGCAGGCCCGATTCGTGGGTGCCGCCGTCCGGCGTCGGGATGGTGTTGCAGTAGGAGGACGAGACGCCGTCGTCGGTGACCATCCAGGCCACCGCCCATTCCAGCGAGCCGTGGCTGCCCGGCCTCGTCACCTTGCCGGAGAAGATCGCGTCGGTGACGAGCTCCTTCCCGTCGATGTCGCGGGCGAGATAGTCGCGCAGTCCACCGGGGAAGCGGTGCACGGCCTCCGGCGGCACGTCGGGGAGCCCCTCGAGGAGGGCGGACGCGCAGCGCCAGCGGATCTCGACGCCGCCGAACAGGTAGGCCTTGGAGCGGGCCATCTTGAACAGGCGGCGCGGATCGAACTTCAGCGAGCCGAAGATCTCGGCGTCCGGATGGAACCGGACCCGGGTGCCGCGCCGGTTCTGCACGCGGCCGACCGTCTCCAGCGCCCCCTGCGCATGGCCCCGCGAGAAGGTCTGGCGGTAGAGCGTCTGGTTGCGGGCGACCTCGACCTCGAGGAGGTCGGACAGGGCGTTCACCACCGAGATGCCGACGCCGTGCAGGCCGCCGGAGGTCTCGTAGACCTTCGAATCGAACTTTCCGCCCGCGTGCAGCGTCGTCATGATGACTTCGAGCGCGGACTTTCCCGGGAATTTCGGGTGCGGGTCGACCGGGATGCCGCGGCCGTTGTCGGTGACGACGAGGGCGCCGCCTTCCTCAAGCTCCACCTCGATGAAGGTGGCGTGGCCGGCCACCGCCTCGTCCATCGCGTTGTCGATCACCTCGGCGAAGAGGTGGTGGAGCGCGCGCTCATCCGTGCCGCCGATATACATGCCGGGCCGCCGCCGCACCGGCTCCAGCCCCTCCAGCACCTCGATGGCGGAGGCGTCGTAGCCGGCCTCGGCCGCATCCGGGACGGCGTGCGGCGGGGCCGAAGGCGCGGGGCCGAGCTTGCGCCGCCGCTCGCCCTCGCCGGCCGTCGGCAGCTGCGAGAGAGAGGCCCCCTTCGTCCCCGGCCCGAACAGATCACGTGCCGGATCGCTCACGCGCGTCCCCCGTGCAGGTGAATTTCGTCTCGCAGCATTCGCCTTCATCCGCTCGTTCTACCGGAACAAACCGGAAACATCAAAGCGCTCGTTCCGCAGAACCGTGCGGTGGACCATCGCACGCGCACGGGCGCCGAACCAACCGCGCCGCGCGCGGACCGGATGCTCCTCCCGCGCCGGATCGTGCGGTCGTCATCAAACTGATGCGGCAGGATGGTTAAGATCGCCTCACGCGCCAGTTCAGGGAACCTTCAGGCGCATCCGCGCATTGATACGGCAAAGCTTGGCCGTGCCGCGCGCGGCACGTGGAGGGAGCGGGAACCTGATGAGCAACGCCGCAGCGCAAGCCCGCCACATCGCCCTCGCGCGCTGCGAGCGCGTCGCGGGCGAGGCGTTCGGGTTCGCGGAAGAGGGCGGCCGCGTCGGGCGCGGCATCGTCGTGACGCCGACCGTCGTCGCCCTCGCCACCTTCGCGACCGCGCTCGCCGCCACGATCACCTACCTCGTCTGAGCCGCGGCCGCCGTCCCCGCTCATCGCGGTTCGGACGAGCCGCAGCCACCGCGCGGGGCGGCCGGATTCCTCAGCCCCCCGCCGCCTTCTTCGCGGCCGCCTTGACGGCAGGCGCGGTCTTGGCGCCGGTCTTGCCCGCGGGCTTCGCGGCAGCCCGCTTCTTGGGGGCAGCCCGCTTCTCGGGCGCCGTCTCGTCGCCATCCGCCTGCGCCGTCCGCGCGGCCGCCTTGCGCGGCGCCGCACCCTTGCGGCCGCGGGCCGGGACCTTGCCGCCGCCGGCGGCGCGCTTGGCGTTGACGAGGGCGATGCCCTCCGCGAGCGTCAGCGCCTCGGCGCTCATCGACTTCGGCAGGGTCGCGTTGGTCTCGCCGTCCGTCACGTAGGGCCCGTACTTGCCGGCCTTCACCACGAGGGCCCGGCCGGTGGTCTCGTCGGTGCCGAGTGCCCGGCCGGGGTCGGAGGACGGGCGCCCGCGCCCGCCGCCCTGCTCCTTGGCGACGATGAGGTCGATCGCCCGGTTCGCGCCGATCTCCAGCACGTCGTCGTCGCGCCCGAGATTCGCGTAGGTCTTGCCGTGCTGCACGTAGGGGCCGAAGCGGCCGAGATTGGCCAGGATCGGCTCGCCGCTCTCGGGATGGCGCGCCACCTCGCGGGGAAGCGCCAGGAGCCGCAGCGCCTTCTCCAGGTCGACGGCCGAGGCACTGAGCCCTTTTGGCAGGGAGGAGCGCTTCGGCTTCTCGGCGCCCTTCTCGGCGGATGCCTCGCCGAGCTGCACGAAGGGCCCGAAGCGGCCGTCCCGCAGCGTGACGGGCAAGCCCGTGACGGGATCGTTGCCGAGCACGCGGGTGCCGGGCTGCGCCCCGTCGGCCGAGGCGCCGTCGCCCTCGCCCTCGATGCCCGTCGCGGAGAGCTGGCGCGTGTACTTGCACTCGGGGTAGTTCGAGCAGCCCACGAAGGCCCCGAACTTGCCGAGCTTCAGCGAGAGGGAGCCGGAGCCGCAATTCGGGCAGGCGCGCGGATTCGACCCGTCCGCCCGCTCGGGGAAGATGTGTGCGCCGAGCAGGTCGTTCAGCGCCTCGAGCACTTCGGCGACGCGCAGCTCCTTGGTGCCGCCCACCGCCGCCGAGAAGTCGCGCCAGAAGTCGCGCAGCACCTCCCGCCAGTCGATCTCGGCATTCGAGACCCGGTCGAGCTGCCCCTCGAGGTCGGCCGTGAAATCGTACTCGACGTAGCGCTTGAAGAAGCTCTCCAGGAAGCCCGTGACGAGGCGGCCCTTGTCCTCGGGCACGAGGCGCTTCTTCTCGATCCTGACATATTCGCGGTCGCGCAGCGTCTGCAGGATCGCCGCGTAGGTCGAGGGCCGGCCGATGCCGAGCTCCTCCATGCGCTTGACGAGGCTCGCCTCCGAGTAGCGCGGCGGCGGCTCGGTGAAGTGCTGCGTCGCGGCGATGCGCTCGCGCCTGAGCGGGTCGCCCGCCTTCATGGACGGCAGGCGCCGGCTCTCCTCGTCCTCCTCGTCGTCCTTGCCCTCCTGGTAGAGGGTGAGGAAGCCGTCGAACTTCACGACCTGTCCGGTGGCGCGGAGATCGATGCGGCGCGGACCGACGCGCGCCGCCACCTCGACGGTGGTGCGCTCGAGCTCCGCCGATTCCATCTGGCTCGCCACCGTGCGGGTCCAGATCAGGTCGTAGAGCCTGGCCTGCTCGGGATCGAGGTAGCGGGCGATCTGCTTGGGCAGGCGGCCCATCTCGGTCGGACGCACGGCCTCGTGGGCCTCCTGCGCGTTCTTGGCCTTGGTGCTGTACTTGCGCGGGGCGCCGGGCACGTAGGCATCGCCGAACTCGCGCCCGATCACCCGGCGGGCGTCCTGGACGGCCTCGGGCGCCATGTCGACGCCGTCGGTGCGCATGTAGGTGATGATGCCGACCGTCTCGCCGCCGATCTCGACGCCCTCGTAGAGCTTCTGGGCGACCCGCATGGTCTGGGCCGGCGCCATGCCGAGCTTGCGCGAGGCCTCCTGCTGCAGCGTCGACGTCGTGAAGGGCGGCTGCGGATGGCGCTTGGCGGGCTTGGCCTCGACGCTGGCGACGCTGAAGGTCGCGAGTTCGAGGTCGCGCTTGAACGACGCCGCCTCGTCGCCGGAGCCGACGTCGAGGCGCTGGATGCGCTTGCCGTCCGCGCCCACGAGCCGCGCCTCGAAGACGCCGCCGGCCTCCGTCGCCAGCGTGGCCACGATCGACCAGTACTCGCGGGGCCGGAACGTCTCGATCTCGTACTCGCGCTCGCAGACGAGGCGGAGGGCCACCGACTGGACGCGGCCGGCCGAGCGGGCGCCCGGGAGCTTGCGCCAGAGGACCGGCGAGAGGTTGAAGCCGACGAGGTAGTCGAGCGCCCGGCGCGCGAGGTAGGCGTCGACCAGCGCCTGGTCGATCTGCCGCGGCTGGCGCATCGCGGTCTCGACCGAGGCCTTGGTGATGGCGTTGAAGGTGACGCGCTCGATCGGGATGCCCTTGAGCGCCTTGCGGGCGGCGAGCGCCTCGACGACGTGCCAGGAGATGGCCTCGCCCTCGCGATCCGGGTCGGTGGCGAGGATCAGCTTCTCGGCGCCCTTGACCGCCTTGGCGATCTCGGAGACGCGCTTCGAGCCGCGGTCCTCCAGCTCCCAGACCATGTGGAAGTCGGCCTCCGGGTCGACGGAGCCGTCCTTGGCCGGCAGGTCGCGGATATGCCCGAACGAGGCGATGACCTCGTAATCGCGGCCGAGATACTTGTTGATGGTCTTGGCTTTGGCCGGCGACTCGACGACGACGACTTTCATGAACGGTTTAGCCTCTCGCCGGAGTCCACCGTGACGACGGTCAGATGCAGTTTTCGCGGATGCCGGCCGTCTCGGGGGAGGGACCTTGCGCCGCGAGAAGTGGTGGAAGGGCGCCGGGTTGTCAAATCACGGGGACGCGGCACGCCGGGGCTTGCCCGCGAGGGTTGTCTCAGCGGAATGGTTCGCGCGGGGTCGCGGGGCGTTTCTCCTCGACACCGCGACGGTCGGCGAAGCGTCCCCGTCCCGCGCGGGCCCGCCGGATTCACGCATCGACGCCGGCGCACGCCTCACTTCTCCCGTGCGGGAACGGGTGCGCGTTGCCCGTCTCAGCCCGTTGCCGCCCACGATGCGTGAACAGGTTGGCCCGCACGGACGAGGCGAGGCGCGTTTCGTACGAAAGCGGACGTTTCCGGCCCGCCGTCAGATCCCGGCGTACCACTCGTAGCCGCGATCCTCCCAGTAGCCGCCCCGGCCGTCGCCGAACCTCGCGAGGGAATCGACCACCTCGACCCGCATCACGTACTTCGCCATCTTGTAGCCGAGCTGGCGCTCGAGGCGCAGGCGCAAGGGGGCGCCGTGCTGCACCGGCAGGGCCTGGCCGTTCATGTCGTAGGCGAGGATCGTCTGCGGGTGGTAGGCGTCGGTGAGGTCGATGCTCTCGTAGTACTGGATCGGCGTGCCGGCCTCGTCGAGGCCGCCGCCCGCGAGTTCCATCGTGTCGGCGCAGTGGAACACGATGTAGCGAGCGGTGGGCTTGAGCCCGGCGCGCGCGAGGATCTCGGCGAGGGGCACGCCCGTCCACCGGCCGATCGAGCTCCAGCCCTCGACGCAATCGTGCCGGGTGATCTGGGTGCGCGCGGGCATGGCCCGCAGGTCGGCGAGGCTGAGGGCCTGCGGCGCCTCGACGAGGCCGCCGACCGCGAGCTTGAACCCCGAGAATCCGTCGGCGACGAGCGCCTTGTAGGCTTCGTCTGGCGGGTCGATCGTGCCGTTCGGCTTGAAATCGGCCGAGATGGCGGATTCCGGGAACTCTCGGGCCAGAGATTGCGGCGTCAGGAGCAGGCGCTGCACGAACAGGTTCGCGTCCTCGCCGAGCTTGAGGGCGCGCTGGCCGAACGGCGTCCCGGCGAGCCGGTCGCAGCCGCCGAGCGCCGCCGCGCCGAGCAGTCCGGCCGCGCCCCGGAGCACGCGGCGGCGATGGGGGGCCGTGCGCTTCACCGGCTTTCTCCCGCGTTGACCTCGGCGCCGCGGTCCGACCGGATCGCGAACCAGCCCGTGACCATGCCCCGCATGTTGTTCCAGAACCCCGAGACCAGCACGAGCACGACGTGCACGAGCACGAACAGCACGAGGAGGTTCGCTACGATGAAGTGGACGGAGCGCGCCGATTGCCGGCCGCCGAACAGATCGGTGAGGACGGGCAGGGCCGCATCCATCCCGGGCGACATCGCGAGCCCCGCGAGCACCATCACGGGCAGGAGGATCGCGACGACGACGAGGTAGGTCAGCTTCTGCAGCACGTTGTAGCGCCTTGCCTCCTCGCCTTCCGGGAAGTGCAGCGTCAGGTGCTCGCGGATCGAGCCGCCGATGTCGCGGATCTGGTCGCCGTCCGGGATGACGCGGCGCCGCAACTGCCCGCTGCCGATCCCGTAGAGGAGGTAGACGAGCCCGTTGATCACGAAGGCCCAGGCGAACAGGAAGTGCCAGCGGCGGCCCGTCGCGAGATCCTGGCCCGCGGGAAGCGTCGACCAAGACGGAAAGGCGCGCTCGGCCGTCTCGCCCCCGACCTGCGAGAGGCCGAGCCAGCCCGTCGTGTCGAAGCGGCGGCCGCCGATCTGCGTGAACCCGCGCAGCTTGCCGTCCGGCCCCTCGTCGCTCGTGATGGCGAGCGCGGGCGAATCGAATGTCGAGGCCGCGCCCCAGTAGATGGCCGGGTGGGCGTTGAAGATCTGCAGCCCGCTCATCAGAAGCACGGCGAGGCAGACGACGTTGATCCAGTGCGCGAGGCGGATCACCAGGGGATGGCGGAAGATCAGGAGCCGCGCCGAGCGGGAATCGTCTCCCGCGAGGCGGGCCGGAGCCGATGGGGAAGCCAAGGGATGTCGCTCGCGGTTCGGTGGCGTCGTTCGTCGACCGCTGTCATTCGCCGCGGACGCACGGGAGTTACCGCCCATACGTCGGGCGGCCCGCGCAGGTTGCGAGGTGCGCGCACTTCACGCCTTCGTGGGGGAGGGCCGGCACCAGCCTTGCGGCGGCTCCGCCCGCGACCTATAGCCCGGCCTCAGCATGAGCGCGCCCAGTCCCCCGAGCTTCCCGCACCGCCACCTGCTCGGCATCGAGGGCTTGTCGCGACCCGATATCGAGGCCCTGCTCGACCGGGCGGATGCCGCCGTCGATATCTCCCGGCAGGTCGAGAAGAAGCGCAACACCTTGCGCGGGCGCACGCAGATCAACCTGTTCTTCGAGCCCTCGACGCGCACGCAATCCTCCTTCGAGCTCGCGGGCAAGCGGCTCGGCGCCGACGTGATGAACATGTCGGTGGCCTCCTCGTCCGTGAAGAAGGGCGAGACCCTGATCGACACCGCCGCGACGCTGAACGCGATGCGGCCCGACATCATCGTGGTGCGCCACCACGCGGCGGGCGCCGTGCATCTTCTGGCGCGCAAGGTCGATTGCGCGGTGGTCAATGCCGGCGACGGTGCGCACGAGCACCCGACCCAGGCGCTCCTCGACGCGCTCACCATCCGCCGCAACAAGGGCGGCATCGAGGGGTTGCAGGTCGCGATCTGCGGCGACGTCCTGCACTCGCGGGTCGCGCGCTCCAACATCATCCTGCTGCAGGCGCTCGGCGCGCGCGTGCGGGTGATCGGCCCCTCGACGCTCCTGCCCACGGGGATCGAGCGCTTCGGCGTCGAGGTCGCGACGAACATGCGCGCGGGTTTGGCGGGCTGCGACATTGTGATGATGCTGCGCCTGCAGCGCGAGCGCATGAACGGGTCCTTCGTGCCCTCCGTGAAGGAGTATTTCCGCTATTTCGGCCTCGATCGCGACAAGCTGGCGCTCGCCAAGCCCGACGCGCTCGTGATGCATCCGGGTCCGATGAACCGGGGCGTCGAGATCGCCTCCGACATCGCCGACGGGGCGCAGTCGCTGATCCGCGAGCAGGTCGAGATGGGCGTCGCCGTGCGCATGGCGGTGCTGGAGGCTCTGGCGATCCACCTGCCGAACGCGTGAGACCCATGTCCCTGCGCCCGCTCCTCCTCACCAACGCCCGCCTGATCGATCCCGCGACCCTCCGCGAGGCGCCCGGCGCGGTCCTCGTCCGCGAGGGCCGGATCGCCGACGTCGCCTGGGGCCAGCCGCCCACGGCACCGGAGGGCGCCGAGACGATCGACTGCGCTGGCCACGTCCTGACGACCGGCCTCGTCGACCTGCGCGCCTTCGTCGGCGAGCCCGGCGCGGAGCACCGCGAGACGCTCGCGAGCGCGAGCGCGGCCGCCGCCGCCGGCGGCGTGACGACGCTCGTGTGCATGCCCGACACCAACCCGGTGATCGACGGGCCGGCCATCGTCGACTTCGTGCTACGGCGCGCCCGCGACACCGCGAGCGTCAATGTCCTGCCGGCCGCAGCCATCACCAAGGGCCTCGCTGGCCGGGAGATGACCGAGTTCGGCCTGCTGCAGGAGGCCGGCGCCGTGGCCTTCACCGACGGCCTCAAGGCGGTGACGAACGCGCAGGTGATGCGCCGCGCGCTCACCTACGCGCACGATTTCGGCGCGCTCCTGATGCAGCACGTGGAGGAGCCGGACCTCGTCGGCGACGGCGTGATGAACGAGGGCGAGATGGCCTCGCGCCTCGGTCTCCTGGGCATCCCTCGGGAGGCCGAGACCGTGATGCTCGAGCGGGACATCCGCCTCGTGCGGCTCACCGGCACGCGCTACCACGCGGCGATGATCTCCTGCGCGGATTCCGTCGAGATCGTCCGGCGCGCCAAGGAGGACGGCCTGCCGGTGACCTGCGGGGTGTCGGTGAACAACCTCGTCCTCAACGAGGGCGATATCGGGCATTACCGCACCTTCTGCCGCCTCTCGCCGCCGCTGCGGAGCGAGGCCGACCGGCTGGCGGTGGTGCGGGCCTTGAACGAGGGCCTGATCGACGTCGTCGTGTCGGATCACAACCCGCAGGACGTCGAGACCAAGCGCCTGCCCTTCGCGGAGGCCGCCGACGGCGCACTCGGCATCGAGACCCTGCTGGGGGCGGCGCTCCGCCTCGTCCACACCGGCGACATCGCGCTGCCCAGGCTGCTGCAGGCGCTCTCGGCGCGCCCGGCCGGGATCCTCGGTCGCGAGGCGGGCCGCCTCACGGCGGGCGCCCCGGCCGATCTCGTGCTGATCGATCCGGACGTGCCCTACCTCCTCGACAAGCGCCGGCTGAAGTCGCGCTCGAAGAACTCGCCGTTCGACGAGGCGCGCCTGCAGGGCGCGGCCGTGCTGACCCTCGTCGGCGGCCGGATCGTCCACCGGGGCCACGATTTCGCGGAGGCCGCGTGATGGGGGAAGCCGCCTGGCCGATCCTCGCCACCTGCCTCGTCGGCGGCTACCTCCTCGGCTCGATCCCGTTCGGCCTCCTGTTCACGCGGTTCGCCGGCCTCGGCGACGTGCGGGCGATCGGCTCCGGCAATATCGGGGCGACGAACGTGCTGCGCACCGGCCGCAAGGGGCTCGCGGCCGCAACGCTCCTGTGCGACGCCCTCAAGGGCGCGGCCGCGGTGCTGCTCGCCGCCCGGTTCGGCGCGGACGCGGCCCTGGCGGCCGGGCTCGGCGCCTTCCTGGGCCATCTCTTTCCGGCCTGGCTCGGATTCAGGGGCGGCAAGGGCGTCGCGACCTTCATCGGCGTTCTGCTGGCGCTGAGCCCGCTCGCGGTGCTGGCCTTCGCGGCGCTCTGGCTCGGGCTGGCCTTCGCGCTCCGGTACTCGTCGCTCTCGGCCCTCGTCGCCTCCGCCGCCACGCCCGCCGTGCTCTGGGCCCTCGGGCAGCCGCGCGCGGCCCTGCTGTTCCTGGTTCTCGCCGCCCTGCTGTGGTGGAAGCACACGCCGAATATCCGCCGTCTCATGGCCGGCACCGAGGGCCGGATCGGCCAGAAGGGCTGAGCCCGGCCGCCTCCGCCGAACGTGAACGCGGCGCCCGTGCCGGCGCCCCTGCCGCGGTGCTAAGACTCGGCTCCGCCCATCGGGGGCGGCTCGACGGCCTTTCGGGGGAGGGGCCATGCACCTCACGGACGCCCAGCGGATCGACTGGCTGCGGCTGATCCGCAGCGAGGGGATCGGCCCGCGCACCTTCCGCGGCCTCGTCAACCGGTTCGGCGGGGCCGCGCCCGCCCTGGAGGCTCTGCCCGAGCTGACCCGAACCCGCGGCAGGCGCGTCGTGCCGCCGACCCGGGCCGAGGCCGAGGCCGAGATCGCTGCGGCCGGCCGAATCGGGGCGCGCCTCGTGGCGCTCGGCGAGCCCGACTACCCGAGGGCCCTGCAAGCGACCGAGACGGCGCCGCCCCTCCTGGCGATCCGGGGGAACGCCGCCGCGCTGGGGCGCCCGAGTGTCGCGATCGTCGGCTCGCGCAACGCGTCGGCCGCCGGGCTCGCCTTTACGGAGCGCCTCGCCCGGGGCCTCGGCGAGGCCGGTCTCGTCGTCGCCTCGGGGCTCGCCCGGGGCATCGACGCGCGCGCCCACGGGGCGGCCCTGACCACGGGCACCGTCGCGGTGCTGGCGGGCGGCCAGGACCGGATCTACCCGACGAACCACGCCGACCTCGTCGCGGCGATCCTCGACCAGGGCGGCGCCGTCGTCGCGGAGATGCCGATGGGCTGGGTGCCGCGCGGGCGCGACTTTCCCAGGCGCAACCGGATCATCTCCGGCCTGTCGCTCGGGACCGTCGTGGTCGAGGCGGCACGACGCTCGGGGTCCCTCATCACGGCGCGCTTTGCCCTGGAGCAGGGTCGCGAGGTCTTCGCCGTGCCGGGCTCGCCGCTCGATCCGCGCGCCGAGGGCACCAACGACCTGATCCGCCAGGGCGCCACCCTGGTGGCGGAGGTCGATCACGTCCTCGCCGTCCTGGCGCCGCTGGTCGAGGGCGAGGGGGCGGGCCCCGGACTCGCGGTCGACCGGCCGGACCTTGCCGATGCGCCGATCTTCTGGGACGAGACGGATTTCGACGGCGACGTGATCCCGGTTCCCGTTCCGAGCCTCGACGCGCCGGAGGATCCCGAGGGCCAGGAGGACGAGAGGCCGGGCCTCGTCGAGCCTGCGGACGAGCGTGCCCGGCTGATCGCCGTCCTCAGCCCGGCGCCGATCACGACGGACGAGCTGGCACGGGTGACCGGGCTCGGCGTGCGGATCGTCCAGACGACGCTCCTCGAACTCGAGCTCGACGGCCGCATCGAGCGTCACGGCAGCGGCGCCGTCTCGCTCATCGGCTGAACCGCTTCAGAACTCCTCCTCGGGCCCGATGAGCCGGTGCATGGCGTCGAGACAGCCCTGCAGGATGTAGGCGGCCGCGAGCTTGTCCACGAGCTCGCTGCGCCGCGCACGCGAGGCGTCGGCCTCGAGCAGCGCCCGGGTGACGACCGCGGTGGAGAGGCGCTCGTCCCAGTACAGGACCGGCAGGTCGAGGAGCGGCTTCAAGTTCCGGACGAAGGCCCGGGTCGACTGGACGCGCGGACCCGCGCTTCCGTCCATGTTGAGAGGCAGGCCGAACACGAGGCCGCCGACCCGATGCTGCTCGCAGAGCGCGCGCAGGCGCGCGACGTCGGGGGTGAACTTGACCCGCCGGATCGTCTCGAGCGGAGAGGCGATCCGGCGGCCGACATCCGAGAGCGCGAGCCCGATCGTCTTGGTGCCGAGGTCGATCCCGATGAGGCGCGGGCCGCCCTGCGAGGCCTCCGCGAAGGCGCTGATCTCTTCAGGGCTCACCGGCCGCTCCTCCCTGGCCCGCTACCGCGCAGGTCCGCCGTCGGGCCTTATCCGTCCGCGTCGGCCCGCGCCAGGATCGCCTCGTCGATGCCCTCGAATCGCGCGGGCAGGGGCTCGGCGGCGGGGCCGAGGATGGTGCGGACCCCGGCCCCCTGCGTCGCCCGCAGGAACGCGACGAGCGTCTCGCCCCCGAAGCGGACCGTCTCGAGGTCGGCACCCATCACCCAGATGTCGTACTCGCCCGTCCCCTGCACGTCCCAGAACAGGAAGGCGCCGTCCTCGCCCTCGCCGAAGAAGCAGGCCCGGTCGAGGATCCCTGTGTCGCCGCCCTCGATCTCGAAGCGGAACGGCGTGCCCGCGAAGGCCGGGTTGTCGTCGAGCGCCCGGATCGCCGCGCCGACGCTGTGGGCGATGAGACCCGAGCGCGCGACGAGATCGGGCGCCTCGAAGGGCAGGGGCGTGGCGATCCGGAACTGCGCGTTGGCGCGCCCTGCCCCGCACTCGCGGCAGAAGCTCCGGTAGGAATCCGGCAGCGCGAAGCCGAGCGCCGCCTCCGCCCGCGCGATCTCGGCCTCGCTCGAGGCGAAGCCGCGCCGGAACTCCCGGAACACCCCGTCGTACATCGCAGCCCCTCCCTCTGATCGCGCCGCGTTAACCATAACGAAACGTTGCTCTGGCCCCGCCGGCACCGGTTCCGCCATAAGCTCGTTTAACGTTTCGTTAACCCTGTGCCCCGGGCTGCCATGACCGCGCCGAATCCGACCTCGCGAGAGCGGCCGCTCCTGCGCCTCGTCGCCGACGGGACGGGCGCAGCGGTCGCGCCGCGCCGGACGGTGCCGACCGAGGCCATCGTCGCCGTCGGGCGGACGGCGGCGCCCGCCTCCGCGCGACGCCCGATGCCGCGCAAGCACAAGCTGATGCTGCTGCTGGCGTTCGAACTCGTGGTGTTCGGACTCGCGCAGTCCGGCTTCCGCGATGCCCGGCCCGGCATCGTGATCGAGATCTCGGTGACGCCGAATCACGTCGTGACCTGACGCGTTGCGGGCGCGGGAAGGCCGATGCTATAGCGCGCCGAACCGGCGCCGCCCGCCGCGGGCGGTGCGCGGTCCTCACCTTCCAGCGCGCAAGGCGAGCCAGCGCGCAAGACGAGCAAGGCAGCATGTCGGTCGACGCACAGACAGTCCGGCGCATCGCGCATCTCGCCCGCATCGCGGTGAGCGAGGAGGACGTCGCGCCGCTCCAGGGCGAGCTCAACGCGATCCTGGCCTTCGTCGAGCAACTCGGCGCCGTCGATGTCGCGAATGTCGAGCCGATGACCTCGGTGACCCCGATGCGCATGAAGAAGCGCGAGGACGTGGTGACGGATGGCGGCCGGGCCGAGGAGGTCGTCGCCAACGCACCCGAGACCGAGGATCACTTCTTCATCGTGCCCAAGGTGGTCGAGTAGGGCGCCCCCGGGCGCCCGCCGGCCGCGGCCGGCTTCCAGCGACGCAGAGCCCATTCCGGCCCACCCCCGGCTCCATCCCCGGGACGGGCCAAGCCCGCCGCACGGGCGGCCGAGGACGAACAGCGTGACCGAACTCAACGAACTCACTCTCGCCGAGGCGCGCGACGGCCTGAAGGCCGGGACCTTCTCGGCCCGCGAGCTGACGCAGGCGCATATCGCGGCCGTCGAGAAGGCGCGGGCGCTCAACGCCTACCTGCTCGAGACGCCCGAACGCGCCCTGAGGATGGCCGAGGTCTCGGACGCCAAGATCGCGAGCGGGGCGGCGCGTCCGCTCGAAGGATTGCCGCTCGGCATCAAGGACCTGTTCTGCACCCACGGCGTGGTCACGACTGCGGGCTCGAAGATCCTCGAGGGCTTCGAGCCGCACTACGAATCGGCCGTGACCCACAATCTCTGGCGCGACGGCGCCGTGATGCTGGGCAAGCTCAACCTCGACGAGTTCGCGATGGGCTCCTCGAACGAGACCAGCGCCTACGGCAACGTCGTCTCGCCCTGGCGGCGCAACGGGTCGGAGACGCCGCTGGTGCCCGGCGGCTCGTCCGGCGGCTCGGCCGCCGCGGTGGCGGCGCATCTGTGCCTCGGGGCGACGGCCACCGATACCGGCGGCTCGATCCGCCAGCCGGCCGCCTTCACGGGCACGGTCGGCATCAAGCCGACCTACGGGCGCTGCTCTCGCTGGGGCACGGTGGCCTTCGCCTCCTCCCTCGACCAGGCCGGCCCGATCGCCCGCACGGTGCGCGACTGCGCGATCCTGCTCGGCTCCATGGCCGGTCCGGACGCGCGCGACACCACCTGCGCCGACCTGCCGGTGCCCGATTTCGAGGCGTCGGTGGCGCGCGGCGTCAAGGGTCTCACCATCGGCATCCCGAAGGAGTACCGGGTCGACGGCATGCCGGCCGAGATCCAGCGGCTCTGGGACCAGGGCGCGGACTGGCTGCGCGCGGCCGGCGCCACGATCCGGGAGATCTCCCTGCCGCACACGCAATACGCGCTGCCGGCCTACTACATCGTGGCGCCGGCCGAGGCCTCCTCGAACCTCGCCCGCTACGACGGCGTCCGCTACGGCCTGCGGGTGCCGGGCCGCGACATCGTCGGCCTGTACGAGAACACCCGCGCGGCCGGCTTCGGCCGCGAGGTGAAGCGCCGCATCATGATCGGCACCTACGTGCTCTCGGCGGGATACTACGACGCCTACTACGTGCGCGCGCAGAAGATCCGCACCCTGATCAAGCGCGACTTCGAGCAGGCCTACGCGTCCGGCATCGACGCGATCCTGACGCCCGCGACGCCCTCCTCCGCCTTCGGCATCGGCGAGAAGGCCTCGGCCGACCCGGTCGAGATGTACCTCAACGACGTCTTCACCGTGACGGTGAACATGGCGGGGCTTCCCGGCATCGCGGTGCCGGCCGGCCTCGACGCGCAGGGGCTGCCGCTCGGCCTCCAGCTGATCGGGCGCCCGTTCGACGAGGAGACGCTGTTCGCCGCCGCCCAGGTCATCGAGGAGGCGGCCGGCCGCACCAGGCTGCCCCGGGCCTGGTGGGCGTGAGCGTCCCCTACTATCCCTGGACCGTCTGGATCTGGGCCGCCTTCGACCCGATCCTCGTGGCGCTCGCGCTCTATCTCGGCTGGTCCGCCAGCCAGTTCGGCAAGGTGTTCATCGCGGCGATCATCGCGCTCGCCGTCTCGGTCCTGGCTTCCTGGGCGATCTCGGCCCTCGGCATCCCGTGGCCGGCGCCGGTGAGCCACGACGGGCCGACCTTCTTTCCCGTCCGCGCGGTCGCGGCGCTCTCCTGGGCGGTGCTCGCCTTCCTGGCGCGCCGCGCGATCCGGCCCCGCGCTTGACCGGCGGCGGCACCGGCCCGTAACTGCCGGGAGACCGGCCCCGTCCCGCATCCTCAATCCGGCCCCGGACCACCATGAACGCACCCGTCAACCCGAAGAAGCTGATCAAGGGCGGCCTGCACGACTGGGAGGTCGTGATCGGCATGGAGATCCATGCCCAGGTCACGAGCCGATCGAAGCTCTTCTCCGGCGCCTCCACCGCCTTCGGGGCGGAGCCGAACGACAACGTCTCCCTGGTCGACGCGGCGATGCCCGGCATGCTGCCGGTGATCAACCGGGAATGCGTCGCGCAGGCCATCCGGACCGGTCTCGGCCTCAAGGCCAGGATCAACCTGCGCTCTGTGTTCGACCGCAAGAACTATTTCTACCCGGATCTGCCGCAGGGCTACCAGATCTCGCAGTACAAGGACCCGATCGTCGGCGAGGGCGAGGTGCTCGTCGACCTTCCGGACGGCGAGTCGATCACGGTCGGAATCGAGCGTCTCCACCTCGAGCAGGATGCCGGCAAGTCGCTGCACGACCAGAGCCCGAACCAGAGCTTCGTCGACCTCAACCGCTCGGGCGTGGCGCTGATGGAGATCGTCTCCCGGCCGGATCTCCGTTCCTCGGAGGAGGCGCGCGCCTACGTGACGAAGCTGCGCACCATCCTGCGCTATCTCGGCACCTGCGACGGCGACATGGAGAAGGGGAACCTGCGCGCCGACGTGAACGTGTCGGTGCGCCGGCCCGGCGAGCCGCTCGGCACCCGCTGCGAGATCAAGAACGTCAACTCGATCCGCTTCATCGGGCAGGCGATCGAGACCGAGGCGCGCCGCCAGATCGCGGTCATCGAGGATGGCGGCACGATCGACCAGGAGACGCGCCTGTTCGATCCCGGCAAGGGCGAGACCCGCCCGATGCGGTCGAAGGAGGAGGCGCACGATTACCGCTACTTCCCCGATCCGGACCTGCTGCCGCTCGAATTCGACCAGGCCTACGTCGACGGGCTCGCCGAGGGGCTGCCGGAGCTGCCCGACGCCAAGAAGGCGCGATTCGTCTCCGAATTCGGGCTCTCGGCCTACGATGCCGGCGTGCTCGTGGCCGAGCGGGCGTCCGCCGACTACTACGAGGCGGTGGCGCGGGGCCGCGACGGCAAGGCCGCGGCGAACTGGGTGATCAACGAGCTGTTCGGGCGCCTCAACAAGGAGGGCAGGACGATCGAGGAGACGCCGGTCTCGGCCGAGCAGCTCGGCGCCATCGTCGATCTGATCGGCGAGGGCGTGATCTCGGGCAAGATCGCCAAGGACCTGTTCGAGATCGTCTGGTCCGAGGGCGGCGACCCGCGCGGAATCGTCGAGACGCGCGGCATGAAGCAGGTCACCGACACCGGCGCCATCGAGGCTGCGGTCGACGCGATCATCGCCCAGAATCCCGACAAGGTGGCGCAGGCCCGCGAGAAACCGACCCTGCTCGGCTGGTTCGTCGGCCAGACCATGAAGGCGACGGGCGGCAAGGCCAACCCGGCTGCCGTCAACGCGCTGCTGAAAGCCAAGCTCGGCATCGACTAGGGGTCGGGCGCGGGCTCGGCCCGCGCCAAAATCCCCGGCTCGCGATGAGCGAGGGGGCCACGACGTTTCCGGTGGTGTCGAGGAGCGCTGAAGGCTCCGCCGCGATCCGCGGCCGGAAGCGGCTTAAGGTGGGGCATGTCGCGTGTTCGAAGTCGCGCCGTATCGGCCGCTTCTGCGCCCCTGGAGCCGCTTCCGTCCCGTTGTTCGTGTGTTTCCCGCTAGGCCTCGGGCCGAACCGGTCCCGGTACCCTCTAGGCGGCTTCCTGCTGAGGTGGAGTCATTCCTGTCTCCTCCAGCTTTGGCGTGCCGGACCGCCTCACCGAAGGCGTTGGGCCGGCCCGACTGTGCTTCGTTCGTCCAATTTCGCCGAAGCACCCACCTACCCTGCGAGCGTATTCGTACCGCGTCAAGACTGAAAATGCGGCGACGCTAGCATCTGTTATCGTGATCGATTGCTTTTCGCGGCGCACCCCTGACAATTCAGAACCTTGCGCCGAAATTTTTGCGATGCGCAAAATCCCGGTCTGGCGGCCTACTGCGCCGGCTGCCCGGCGCCCGCCTCGCCGGTCAGGCGCCGGCGCATGGCCATCAGCCAGTCCTGGCGATGCGCGCCGGGTTGGCCGACCGAGACCGTGCAGGTCATGCCGGCCACCAGGGTGATGCCGTCCGGAACCGCGTCGATGCGGATGCGCACGGGCACGCGCTGGGCGAGGCGCACCCAGGTATAGACCGGGTTGACCGAGGGCAGGCCCTGCGTGCTCGGCGTGGCGTTCGGCGTGCTGATGCCGAGCGTGATGCTCTCGACCGTGCCGCGGATCGGAGGATCGAAGCCGATCAGCGCGACCTCGGCCGGATCGCCCACATGGATATGGGCCATCTTCGTCTCCTCGAAATAGCCGTCGATCCAGAACGAATCCGTGTCGATCACCGCGATGTTGACACTGCCCCTGGTGGCGTAGTCGCCGTTGCGCAGGAGGAGATTGGTGACGCGCCCGTTCACGGGGGAGCGCACTTCCGTGCGTTCGAGGTTGATCTTGGCCTGGGCGAGCTGGGCCTTGGCGCTCTGCAGGGCGGCCTCCGCGATCTTGGCGGTGCCCTCGTATTGCTGCCTCTCCTCGACCGAGGTCGAGAGGGTGGTCAGCGCCTCGCGGCGCGCGGCCTGCGTCTGCTTGACCTGAAGGTCCGCCTCGCGGTTCTTCAGCTCGGCTTCCGCCGAGGCGATCGCGACCTCGTAGTCGAACGGGTCGATCTTGTAGAGCACATCGCCCCTGCGCACCGTCTGGTTGTCGGCGACCCGGAGCTCCACCAGCTGCCCGGAGACCTGGGGCGCGACGCTCGCCACCTGCACCCGCACCTGCCCGTCGCGGGTCCAGGGTGCGGTGACGTAGAAGCTCCACACGAAGGCGGCCGCCGCGACGGAGCAGGCGAGGATCAACACGGTCGCGAGAAGCCGGAGGATCCGGCCCGCGCGCAGGCGGCGGCGCGCCGGCAGCATCGGCTCGACGGCGAGCTCCGTCCGATCCGGCTCCGTGCGATCCTGCGTGGCCGCGCCGGCCCCGGCGCCGGCAGGGCCGGAGGCCGCCGCCTCGGCCGGTGGCTCGCTCCTGCGGGTCTCGGCGTCGGGATCGGGCATCAGAACAGGGCCACCAGGAGAGCGACGATGCAGATGTAGAGGCCGGCCTCGACCAGAGGCGGGTTGGCGACGTAGCGGCTGAAGCGGATTCGGGCGAAGCCCGCGCGCAGCACCACCATGATGACGAAGGCCGCCCCGGCATAGGCCACGAAGGGCGAGAACAGGATACCGCCGATATCGAGATCCTGGCGCATCGCTTCACAGGCTCGGGATCCGGAGATGGCGCAGGAACCGGCGGTTCCGGTCCATCACCCGCCATGCCGCCGTGAGATCGCTGACCGCCCGGGCGATGCACAAGGCCGTGTCCGCATCGGTACCGCGGGCGCGTCTCAGCAGATCGCGCGCGGCGTCGGGGATCGCGGCGGACGGCCCCTCGGCCAGCACGGTGCGGGCCCGGAGGGCGCTCTGCCGCAGGTCCGGCCGGGACCAGAGCTGACGCAACTGCGCGTGGGCGCGCGCCGCCGCGCCCTCGAGATGCGCGAGCGCGAAGGCAAGCTCCAGGCGGCGCTTCCGCACGGGCTCCGGTCCAGTGTTCCACTGCGCGTACTGGTAGAGCCGGTCGCTGTTGAGGCTCGTGCGCGTGGTGATGTCGCCGCCCTCGCCCACGAGGGCGTCCCTGACGTCCCGATGGGCCGATTCGAAGGCGTAGAGCCGGGCTCGCTCGGCCGAGACCGGAAGGACGAGCCGAACGACGAGCGACAGGATCACGGCCGAGACCACGACGAGGAGCGCGTTCTGCAGGAACGTCTGCAGGTCGTAGGCTTGCGGGTTCGCGGGCGAGACGAGAACGGGGAAGAACACCAGCAGGATGAAGCCGAGGCCGAAGGTCGGCGGGTTCAGGCTGAGGAAGCAGGCCGCGAAGATGACGGGCGCCATCGCGATGGCGAGGAGCGGGAAGCCCTGCCCGCCGGCCAGCACCACGAACAGCACGATGCCGGCCGAGAGCGAGGCCAGGATCATCCCGAACAGGACGCCGTTGGCGAATTTCTTCGGGTCGGGGTTGAGCGCGGACAGCGCGCCCGTCGCCGCGACCTGGACCAGGGCGAAGGAGGTTGCGGGCCAGCCGGCGGCGATGAAGAATGCGCAGGTCAGCCCGAAGGCGAGCGCGATCCGTGCCGCCGCCCGCAGGGCCACCGGGAAGTCGCGGTGCGTCGGAAGCCCGACGTCGCGCATGGGCCGGTGCCCGTCCGACAGGGCACGAAATCCATCCTGCGCGTAGGCGATGGCGGTCGCGAGGTCGAGGGCGCGCTGCAGGGCCAGCACCTCGCCGGAATCGGGGATCTCGGCGCGGACGGCGGCGAGCAGGAGCGCGCGCAGCCGCGCATGCGCGGCGTTGAGGGCGTCGGTGTCCGGCGGCTCGCCCCCGGTGAGCCGGGCGCAGATCCGGCCCGCCTCCGCGACGGCCGCGCTCGGCCGGTCGAGGCGCTGCACCGCCAGCGCGAAGGTACGGGCATTCGCCCCCATGCCGTAGAGCGCCGCGACGGCGCTGCGGGCGCCCGCCGCCCGTTGCGGCCCGTCGTCGAGCTCCCCCGCGATGGCGCTCGCATCCGCCCGCATCGGCGCGACCCGGCCGATCTGGGCGAGGGCGGCCTCGGGGCCGGGATCGCCGCGGGTCACGCAGGCATGCGCGAAGTCCCGGGCTGCGGCGAGCGTTCTGCCCATCGTGTCCCGCAGCGAGCGCCACGTGCTCGGCGAGGCCAGCGCATCGTTGATGAAGGTGATCGCCACGATGCCGACCGTGATGGCGGCGACCCGCGACACCGTCGTCTCGAAGGCGTTCTGGGGCGTGTCGATGTTGGAGATCGCGATGATCGCGACCGTGTAGCCCGACAGCATGGCGCCGTAGGCCCGCGTGTCCTGCAGGTAGTTCGCCACGAACACGCACAGGCTCAGCCAGGTGGTGAAGGCGACGAGCAGGAGCACGCGGTCCTGACCGAAGGCCGCGACCATCAGGAGCGCGACGAAGCCGCCGACGATCGTCCCGAGGAAGCGGTAGAGCGCCTTCGACAGGGCCTGGCCGCGTTTCGGCTGTGCCAGGATGGCCACGCAGACGGCAGCCGAGGAGGCGCTCTCGAGCTGGAGCCAGAAGGCGGCGTAGAGCGCCAGCATCATGGCGAGCCAGATGCGGATCGCGAAGGCCCAGGCCCGGGGCGCCGGGACGACGGCCTCGATGCGGTCGAGGAGGCGGTCGATGCGGGCCGGAGCGGGAGCAGGCGTCGCGGCGTCGCTCATGGCCGGCGCCTCACGCGTCCCGCATCGGGGCGGAGGCTGGCATGCGCGCCAGGCCCGCGACCCGGGTCTGCCACAGGCAGAGGAGGGGCGTCAGGCCAAGCTCCACGCAGAGCGCGGCCAGCATCGTCAGGGAAGGCAGGCCCGTGAGGTAGAGGCCGAGCAGCCGGGCGAGGCCGCCGAGCACCACCACCAGGGTCAGGAAGCGGAACAGCCGCGTCTTGCCCTCGATGCCGGGCACGCAGAACCAGAACAGGATGCCGATGCCGGTGAGGAGGCCCGACAGGTAGCGGAAATGGCTGTCGGCCGAGACGCTCTCGATCCCGCCCGCGATCCCGTTCACGCCGAACAGCACCCCGTACAGTCCGGCGGCCACGGGAATGCAGGCAGCCGCCGCCACCACGCGCTGGAGCGCCCGCCGCTCGTCCATCATCCGCCGCAGGCTCCTTGCCCCCTCGGGCGGAAGAACACGCGGGGACGCCGATCGGTTCGGGCTCGGTGCGCTCAGGCCTTCTGCTCCTTCAGGCGCTTCACGCACTTGCTAAAATACTGGGGCCATTTCGGCCCCTGAGCAGCCTTCTCGGTGGCCGAGAGGCCACGCCACTCGGCGCCGCATTTCTTCTGCCGCTCGCGGGCCGCGCTCTGGCCGACCGTCGGCTCCTTGGCCGTCTGGGTCGCCGCGGGTGCCGTCGCCGCGGTTGCCTTGGCGGACTCCCTCGCGAGGGCGGGAGAGGCGAGGAGGAGGGGTGCGGCGAGCGCCGCGAGGGAGAGGAGGCGAGGGCGCATCGGCGAACATCCCGGTGGCAGGCGAACCGGCGAGCTTGACGGTTCAACGGCGCATCTCAGCGGCAAGCCGCGGGCCCGGCAAGGGGTGCGAGGCGCTCTCCACCGGGCGCGAGCGGCAGATCTCGCGATCGTGAGACGATCCGCCGCCGATCGATCTGTCGTCTTGAGCCGACGGGGAAATCCGGGCTAGCTGCGGCGAGCAGCCGCGCGGTCCTCGATCCGCGCGCGATTTGACGGGACGAGAGCCGGCGCGAGCCGGGAGGAGCGCACGAGATGGCCGCCGTGACGGGCAAACCCATCGACGTCCACACCTGGAGCACGCCGAACGGCTGGAAGATCCCGATCATGCTTGAGGAATGCGGCCTGCCCTACAGGGTCGTTCCCGTGAATATCGGCAAGGGTGAGCAGACGGCCCCCGATTTCCTGGCGATCTCGCCCAACAACAAGATCCCCGCGATCGTCGATCACGACGGGCCGGGCGGCGAGCCGATCTCGATCTTCGAATCGGGCGCCATCCTGCAATATCTCGGCCGCAAGACCGGACGGTTCTATCCGACCGAGGAGAGGGCGCGCGTCGCGGTCGACGAGTGGCTGTTCTGGCAGGTCGGCGGCTTCGGGCCGATGCTGGGGCAGGCACACCATTTCCGCATCTACGCGCAGGACAAGATCCCCTACGCGATCGAGCGGTTCACCGCCGAGGCCAACCGCCTCTACGGCGTTCTCGACAAGCGCCTGGCGGACCGGGACTATCTCGCGGGCGAGTACTCGATCGCCGACATGGCCACATTGACCTGGGCCAAGTTCCACGGGAAGCAGGGCATCGAGTTTGACGCCCTGCCGAACGTCAAGAGATGGCTCGATCGGCTCCTGGCGCGCCCCGGCGTGCAGCGGGGCCTAGCCGCGATCTGACCGCCTCGGACAGGCCGGCGCGGCCTTACTGAGCCAGCGCAGCCTTGGGCGCCGGCTTCGCGGCGGGCTTCGGAGCCGGCACGGCCGCTTCCGAGGCGGTGTTGGCCGCCTGCTGGTTCACGTCCGGAACCTTGGTCCAGGTCTGGGAGCCGCACAGAATCTTGAGGAGGCAGCCCGAGACGTTCAGCTCGTTGCCGCTCTCCCGCTCCAGGCTGACCTGATAAACCTTGCCCTCCTCCGCGTTGTAGATGCTGCCCGAGAACTTGCCAGCCTCGTCCTTCTGCGCGTCGATGATCTGCAGGCCGATCACGGGCCGCGAGCGCTTCTTCGGGTCGGGGTTCTTCAGGTCGGTCCGCGGCGCGCCGGCATCGGTGTTCGGGACCTTGAGCCACACGACTTTGCCGCAGACCTGCGCCTGCGACTGGCCGCAGCGGTCGATCCGGATCTTCGCCCGTCCGTCCTCGGTGAGCCACGTGCCCGAGGGGTCCCTGGCCGTGTCGGCCGCGGCCGCCGAGAGGCCTGCGAGGAGAAGGGCGGAGGTCAGGACGATGCGCATCGAAATCGGCTCCAGGGCTTGCGCCTGCGGGCAGGCAGTGCGGAAGGGGTCGTCTGCGTGCAATCAACGGTGGCTTTCGGGCGATTTTTCGGCGGTGTTGCGCCGGCGCCATATTCCGGGCGTCCCATCCGCGGGTTGAGAGCCGCGGACGGGGCCGCTATAAGCCCGGCGCCGAAGCGGTTTTTCCGCCTTCGCAGGATTTCCTGACACAACCCGGACGGATCATGGCCACCGAGCGCACCTTCTCCATCCTCAAGCCCGACGCGACGAAGCGGAACCTCACCGGCGCGGTCAATGCCGTGATCGAGGAGGCGGGCCTGCGCATCGTCGGCCAGCGCCGCATCCGGATGAGCCGCGCCCAGGCGGAAAAGTTCTACGAGGTGCACAAGGAGCGCCCCTTCTTCGGCGAGCTCGTGGAGTTCATGACGTCCGGCCCCGTCGTGGTGCAGGTGCTCGAGGGCGACAACGCGGTGGCCAAGTACCGCGAGGTGATGGGTGCGACGAACCCGGCCCAGGCCGCCGAGGGCACCATCCGCAAGAAGTTCGCCCAGTCGGTCGGCGAGAACACCGTCCACGGCTCGGACTCGCCCGAGAACGCCGAGATCGAGATCGCCCAGTTCTTCCAGGACAGCGACATCGCGGCCTGAGGCCCGGAATCGGGACGGCGGTCGCCCGCGCGGTGACCGCCGCACCACACCCGTGCCGCGATGTTCGCGGGCAGGCCATGGCGCCCGGCGATTGGGGTCGGGTGTGGCGGGCGCGCCCTTGACGGGCGAGCCCTGCGGAGAGTCCAACGGCGAAGGTTTCACGACCCTGCCAAACGGACCCGATCCCCAGATGACGACCCGCCGCTTCCCCACGCTGATCGCCGCCGGCCTCCTCGCGCTCGGCGCGACCGCCGCCCTTGCCGGCGGCTCTTCCGCCCCGTTCGAGCAGTACCAGCCCGACCCGGCGCTCCGCACCGCGCCGAAGGCGAACCTCGAGGGCCGCGTCCGCCACGCCTGCGCGGTCGTCCAGGCCCGCATGACGAACGCCTCGGAGGCCTCGCTCGAGCGTCCCTGCGGCTGCTACGCCAAGCAGACCCTGCGCTCCCTCGACGAGTCGGAGATCGAGGCCTACCGGACCACCGGCTACTTCAACGATTCGGCCCGCACGAAGGCCCTCTCGGCCCTCGATTCCTGCAAGCTGCAGCGTCCGGTCTGAGGCCGGAATTCCCGTCTCCCGCGCGGGCGTTCGCGGATTCGCATCGAGGCCGGTGCAGGGTCTGGCGCGGCCACGGCCGGGGGCGGGCCACCTCTCGCGTCCGGGAGAGGTCGAGTCCGCGTCAGCGGACCGGGCGAGGGGTTCGCCATTTCCGGAGAGGTCGCACCCCTCACCCCGTCCCTCTCCCGCACGGGAGAGTGGACTCGCGCTTGCGCCGGGCGCTCTGAACACGTCCGCTTCCGAACCCGTGCATTGCCGCAGGCACGGGGGCGCAATGCCTACACGGCAAGGCTAAGCAGCGCGCCGTCCGCTCGCGCGACGTCGCCGTCGAAGGCCACGCGTCCATCCTCCAGCCTCGCGCTCCCGCCCGCCACCAGCGCGAGGGCGGCCGGGTAGAGCCGGCGCTCCTGCACGATGACCCGGTCCGCGAGACCGTCCGCGTCGTCTCCCGGTCGAACCGGCACCGCCGCCTGCGCGACGATCGGGCCGGCATCGAGCTCCGGCACCACGTAGTGCACCGTGCAGCCATGAAGGCGCACGCCGGCATCGAGCGCCTGCCGGTGCGTGTGCGTGCCCCTGAACAGGGGCAGGAGCGAGGGATGGATGTTGAGCATCCGTCCCGCCCAGCCCTCGACGAAGCCCGGCGTGAAGATCCGCATGAAGCCGGCCAGGCAGACGAGCTCGACCCTCGCGGCCTCGAGCTCCGCTTGGAGCGCGGCGTCGAAGCGTGCCCGGTCCGGGAAGTCCCGGTGGTCGATCGCCCGCGCGGGGATGCCCTCGGATGCCGCGTGCGCGAGCCCGGCCGCCTCCGGGCGGTTCGACAGCACGAGCACGATCTCGGCGGGATAGTCCGGCGCCTTCGCGGCCTCGATCAGCGAGATCATGTTCGAGCCGCGTCCCGAGATCAGGATCGCGACGCGGGTCTTGCGCAACGGCGCCGTCACAGCGCGAGGGTGCCCGTGAAGGTGACGGGCTCGGGGCCCCGCCCGGTGATCCTGCCCAGGCGCACGGCGGCCTCGCCGGCCCGGGCGAGCGCGGCGGCGACCGCGTCGGCTTTTCCCGCCTCGGTCACCACCACCATGCCGATCCCGCAATTGAAGGTGCGCAGCATCTCCGGCACCGCGACGCCGCCCTCGCGCGCAAGCCAGCCGAAGACCGGCGGCGGCGCCAGCGCGCCGAGATCGATCTCGATCCCGACCCCGTCCGGCAGCACGCGGGGCAGGTTGTCGGGAAAGCCTCCCCCCGTGATATGGGCGAGCGCCTTGATGCCGTCGCTCGCCTTGAGGGCCGCGAGCAGCGGCTTCACGTAGATCCGGGTCGGCTCCAGCAGCGCCTCGCCGAGGCTGCGGCCGGGCAAGAAGGGCGCGGGCGCGTCCCAGCCGAGCCCCGTGCGCGCCACGATCCGGCGCACCAGCGAGAAGCCGTTCGAGTGCACGCCCGAGGAGGGCAGGCCGAGCACGACGTCGCCCGCCGCGATGCCGCCGCGCGGCAGCAGGGTGCCGCGCTCGGCCGCACCCACCGCGAAGCCCGCGAGGTCGTAATCCTGGCCGTCGTACAGGCCCGGCATCTCGGCGGTCTCGCCGCCGATCAGCGCGCAGCCCGCCTGCCGACAGCCTTCGGCGATCCCCCGCACGATGTCGGCGCCGACGCCCGGAACGAGCTTGGCGGTTGCGAAATAATCGAGGAAGAACAAGGGCTCGGCGCCCTGCACGACGATGTCGTTCACGCACATCGCCACGAGGTCGATGCCGATCGTGTCATGGCGCCCGGTCTCGATGGCGATCTTCACCTTGGTGCCGACGCCGTCATTGGCAGCGACCAAGATCGGATCGCGGAAGCCCGCGGCCTTCAGGTCGAACAGGCCGCCGAACCCGCCGATCTCGGCATCCGCTCCCGGCCGGCGCGTCGCCCGCACCAGCGGCTTGATCGTCTCGACCATGGCGTTGCCGGCATCGATGTCGACGCCCGCCCCGGCGTAGGTCATGCCTTCCTTGCGCTCGGCCGTCATACCCACTCGTCCCCGTCGCGAACGCCGCGACCTCGCGGTTCCTCTATAGGGTCGGGACGGCGAGCGCGAGTCGCGACGGGGGCGGGACGGCATGCGCCGGCGTCGCCGGCGGCGCATCGCCCGGATGGCCTCGGGACCGGCGATCGGTCCATCATGCCGCCATGACCATCCCGAACCTCATCACGATCGGCCGCCTGATCCTCGTGCCCTTCGTCGTCGCGATGATCGGGCAGGGGGAATGGGGTCTGGCCTTCGCGGGCTTCGTGGTCGCGGGCCTTTCCGACGCGGTCGACGGGTTCATCGCCAAGCGCTTCGCCATGCGCAGCGAGCTCGGCGCCATCCTCGACCCGCTCGCCGACAAGGCCCTGCTCGTCTCGATCTACGTCGCGCTCGCGATCCAGGGCGCGCTGCCGGGCTGGCTCGCCATCGTGGTGGTCTCGCGCGACGCCATGGTGGTGGCCGCGATCCTGGTCGCGTGGCTGATGGCCCGGCCGCTGGCGATCCGGCCGCTCGCGATCGGCAAGCTCAACACCGCCGCGCAGATCGCCTTCGCGGCCCTCGTGCTGGGCTCCCGGGCCTTCGGCTCGGGGCTCGGCGGCACCGAGGGCTGGGCCTCGGCGGCCCTGGCCGTGCTGACGGCCCTGTCGGCGGCGCTCTACCTGAGAATCTGGCTCGTCCACATGACGTCCGGCTCCGGTCAGGCTTGATCGGCAGCCCCATCGTTCCCACTCTCGGCGCCGGTGAAGAAGCGTGGGGAAGGTCGGATGCGCGCCAGGGCGGTGATCGGGCTGACGGCGCTCGCCGTCCTCGTGCTCCTACTCTATCTGCTGCGCGACGTGCTCCTGCCCTTCGTGGCCGGCATCGCGCTCGCCTATCTCCTCGATCCCCTGGCCGACCGGCTGGAGCGGCTCGGGCTCGGGCGGCTCGCCGCGAGCCTCCTCATCCTCGCCCTCTTCGTCGTCGCCCTCGTGGTGACGCTGCTGATCGTGGTGCCGCTGGCCGCCAGCCAGATCGCCGCTCTGATCGAGGCGCTGCCCGCCATGGTCTCGCGGATCCAGGCGATCCTGGCCGAGCGGGCGGGCCCGCTCCTGCAGAAGATCGGGGGCGCAGACGTCGTCGGCGAGCTGCAATCCTCGGTCGGCAGCCTCGCGGCGCAGGGCGGGGCGTGGCTCCTCGCCTTCCTGAAATCGCTCTGGACCGGCAGCCAGGCCCTGATCTCGATCGCCTCGCTCCTCGTGGTGACCCCGGTCGTCGCCTTCTACATCCTGGTCGACTGGGACCGCATGATCGGCAAGATCGACGGCTGGGTGCCGCCCCGCCATCGCGCCACAGTGCGCCGCCTCGGCCGCGAGATCGACGGGGCCATCACGGGATTCGTGCGCGGGCAGACGCTGGTCTGCGTGATCCTCGGAACCTTCTACGCCGTCGGGCTCTGGCTCGTCGGGCTCAATTTCGGCGTGCTGATCGGGCTGATCGCGGGCTTCCTGACCTTCATCCCCTATGTCGGCACGCTGACCGGCTTCCTGCTCTCGGCGGGCGTCGCGCTGGTGCAGTTCTGGCCGGGCTCGGACTGGCTGCATATCGGGCTGACGGTCGGCGTGTTCCTCGTCGGCCAGTTCCTGGAGGGCAACATCATCTCGCCGAAGCTCGTCGGCGAGTCGGTCGGGCTGCACCCGGTCTGGCTGATGTTCGCGCTGCTCGCCTTCGGCTCGCTGTTCGGCTTCCTCGGCCTGCTCCTGGCCGTTCCCGTCGCGGCCTCGATCGGTGTGATCGTGCGCTTCGCCCTGCGGCGCTATCTCGACAGCCAGCTCTACCACGCCGACGAGCCCGTTCTGCTGCCGAGGCGCGACGGGTAAGGGGAGCATGAGATGGCCGATCGCCCTTGACCTGACCGGCGCGAGGGCCAGAGTGGGAGCCCTATGCGCGAGAACGCACCACCCCGGCAGCTGGCCTTCGACCTGCCGCTCGATCCGCGCTACGGGCGCGAGGATTTTCTGGTCAGCCCGGCCAACGAGGTCGCTTACGGCCTGATCGAATCCTGGCCGGACTGGCCCGACACTGTGCTGGTGCTGACCGGACCGCCGGGCAGCGGCAAGAGCCATCTCGCCTCGATCTGGGCGACGCGCGCGCATGCCTGGACCGTGGCGGCCTCCGAAGCCGGCGCCGGCAACGTCACGCACCTGATCTCGAACGGCGCCCTGGTCGTCGAGGATATCGACAGGGCGCCGGGCCGGGACGAGGCGGCCCTGTTCCATCTCCTCAACCTCGCCCGCGAGCGTCGCAGCCCGGTGCTGCTCACCAGCACCGTCGGAGTCGACGCGCTCGGTCTGGCGACGCCCGACCTGCGCTCGCGCCTGCGCCTCGCACCCGGCGCCGCCATCCTGCCCCCGGACGACGGCCTGCTGCGGGCCGTCATCGTCAAGCTCTTCGTCGACCGCCAGCTGGTGGTGGATCTCAGCGTCGTCGACGCGCTGGCGCTGCGCATCGACCGCTCGCTCGGACGCGCCCGCCAAGTCGTCGCCGAGCTCGATCGCGACGCGCTCGGCCGGGGCCGGCGCATCACCCGGCCGCTCGCCCTCGCGGTGCTGGAGCGGCTCGGCGCCGGCGCGCCCGAGGATGCGGAGGACGGGCTCGATTGAGGAGCCGGGGCGTCACGGAACTGTCAAATGAACCGGGGCCTCCCGTGCTACGGGAGCGCCCCCGAGGATCGCGAGGAGTGAAGGCGTTGCCCGAGATCGAGCCGAACGCGCATGCGCTGGACGAGGATCCCGCGGACGGGAACGAGGCCGGGCAGCGCGAGCAGGCCGAGGCGCGGGATCCGTTGCCGCGCAAGCGCCCCCCGGCGCGCCCGGCCGCGAGCCGGACGGCGACGGTCCGGCGCATGCCCGCCCCCGCGCGCCCCGCGCGGGCCGAGAAGGCACCGGCGACGCAGCTGCCTCCCGCCCCGGATCCGGCCGACGCGGGCGAGGACGACTGGCCGGCGACGGCCGACCTCGCCGAGGCGCGGACCGAACCGGCCTCCGACGCGGATACCGGCAGCACGGCCCGCGAGCCCGTGCTGGAGGCCGGCCGCCATCTGCGCCACACTCCCGAGCGCTTCGTGAACCGCGAGCTGTCCTGGCTCCAGTTCAATCGCCGTGTGCTGGAGGAGGCCTCCAATCCCGGGCACCCCCTGCTGGAGCAGCTGCGCTTTCTCTCGATCTCGGCCAACAACCTCGACGAGTTCTTCATGGTGCGCGTCGCCGGCCTGCACGATCAGGTCCGGGCCGGGCTCGTGGTGCCCTCGCAGGACGGGCTGACGCCCACCGAGCAGCTCGCCAGGATCGGGCACGAGGTCTCGCGGCTCGCCGAGGACCAGCAAGCGCGCTGGCGCGATCTGAGTGCGGAGCTGCACGGGGCCGAGATCGACCTCGTCGATCCGGGCGAGCTGCAGCCCGAGCACGGGATCTGGCTGGAAGACTACTTCCTGAGCCACGTCTTCCCGGTCCTGACGCCGCTCGCGATCGATCCGGCCCACCCCTTCCCGTTCATCCCGAACCTCGGCTCCACCATCGCGCTGATGCTGGTGCGGCCCCGCGACGGGCGGGTGCTGCGGGCCCTGATCCGCCTGCCCGCCGTGCTCGACCGCTTCGTGCGGCTGCCGGATCTGGCCGGCGATCCGGTCGCGCGCTTCATCGCCATCGAGCAGGTGATCGTCATGTTCACCGGCCGGCTCTTCCCCGGCTACCTCGTGCGCGGGCAGGGCGCCTTCCGGGTGATCCGCGACTCGGATCTCGAGATCGAGGAGGAGGCGGAGGATCTCGTCCTGCATTTCGAGACGGCCCTGAAGCAGCGCCGCCGCGGCGTCGTCATCCGGCTCGAGGTCGAGGCCGGGATGCCCGAGGACCTGCGCGCCTTCGTGGCGGATGAACTGGAGATGTCGAGCGACGCCGTGTTCCTCGTCGAGGGCATGCTGGCGCTGAACGAGCTCTCGCAGATCGTCGGGATCGACCGGCCGGACCTCAAGTTCAAATCCTACAACCCGCGCTTTCCCGAGCGTATCCGCGAGAGCGGCGGCGACGTCTTCGCGGCGATCCGGCAGAAGGACTTCATCGTTCACCACCCCTACGAATCCTTCGATTCGGTGGTGCAGTTCCTGGCCCAGGCCGCCCGCGACCCGCACGTCGTCGCGATCAAGCAGACCCTCTACCGCACCTCGTCGAACTCGCCGATCGTGGCGGCGCTGGCCGAAGCCGCCGAGGCCGGCAAATCGGTGACGGCGCTCGTCGAGCTGAAGGCACGCTTCGACGAGGAGGCGAATATCCGCTGGGCCCGCAACCTGGAGAAGGCGGGTGCCCAGGTGGTGTTCGGATTCGTGGAGCTGAAGACGCACGCGAAGCTGTCGATGGTGGTGCGCCGCGAGGGCGACCGGCTCGTCACCTACTGCCATATCGGCACCGGCAACTATCACCCGATCACGGCGCGCATCTACACCGACCTCTCCTTCTTCACGGCGGACGCGGCGATCGCACGGGACGTCAGCCGCATCTTCAATTTCATCACGGGCTACGCTGAGCCCGCCGAACTCGAGCGCATGGCGGTCTCGCCGCTGACCCTGAAGCCCCGGCTTCTCGAGCACATCGAGGCCGAGGTGGCGCATGCCAAGGCCGGCCGGCCGGCCGCGATCTGGATCAAGTGCAACTCGCTCGTCGATCCGCAGATCATCGACGCGCTCTACGACGCCTCCTGCGTCGGCGTGCAGATCGACTGCATCGTGCGCGGCATCTGCTGTCTCCGGCCGGGCATCCCGGGCCTGTCCGAGACCATCCGGGTCAAGTCCATCGTGGGGCGTTTCCTGGAGCACGGGCGCATCTACGCCTTCGGCAACGGCGTCGGGCTGCCGCATCCGAAGGCGACCGTCTACATCTCATCGGCCGACCTCATGCAACGCAACCTCGACCGGCGCGTCGAGGCCCTTCTGCCGATCAGCAACCCGACTGTGCATCAGCAGGTGCTCGATCAGATCATGCTGGCAAACCTTCTCGACAACCGGCAGAGCTGGCGTGTACTGGCGTCGGGCGCGAGCGAGCGCATCCAGCCGGCCGACGGCGAGGAACCGTTCAACGCGCACAATTACTTCATGACGAACCCGAGCCTGTCCGGGCGCGGCAAGTCGTCCAAGAAGTCGAGCCCGCGCGCGCTCAGCCGCAGAGCGCAACGCGCCTGATCCCCGCGAGGCCCGCGCGGCCCGGGAAGCGCGTGAGCCGCCCGCCGCGGCCGAGCGAATCCGAGCCCGGGCGGTCCCGCGGGATTGCCCGGACGCCGAAACGAGGGAAACCGTGCCTTGGGGCCCCAACGCGCCAGCCTGACGCTCGCCCATTCCGCCGGCCGGGACGCCCGCGAAGCGCCCACACCCGTCGCGATCATCGATATCGGCTCGAACTCGGTGCGGCTCGTCGCCTATGACGGGCTGACCCGCGCGCCGACGCCCCTCTACAACGAGAAGGTCCTGTGCGGCCTCGGCCGCAACGTGCTGACCACGGGCCGCCTCAACGAGGAGGCGGTCCGCCGCGCGCTCACGGCACTCGCCCGCTTCCGCGTGCTCTGCGCGACCATGCGCGTCTCGCGCCTGTTCGTCCTCGCCACCGCCGCCGCCCGCGACGCCGAGAACGGACCCGCCTTCCTCGCCGCCGCCGCGGAGGCCTGCGGTCAGCCGATCGAGCTGCTCTCCGGCCGGCGCGAGGCGGAATTGTCGGCGCTCGGCGTCGTCTCCGGCTTCCACGCACCCGACGGCGTGGTGGGGGATCTCGGGGGCGGATCGCTGGAGCTCGTCGACGTGCGCGGCGCCGTCGTCGGGCAGGGCGTCACGATGCCGCTCGGCGGGCTCGCCCTGCAGGACCTCTCGGGCGGCTCCCTCAAGAAGGCGGGCAAGCTCGTGCGCGAGCACCTGAAAAAGGCCGCCCCCCAGCTCGAGACCCTGCGGGGCCGCAGCTTCTACGCGGTCGGCGGCACGTGGCGGGCGCTGGCGCGCCTTCATCAGGCCGCCCGCGGCTACCCCATCCACGTGATGCACGGCTACAGCGTCGAGCCCTCGGACGAGCTGAGCTTCCTCGAAGTCGTCGAGCAGGTCGACGCGGCGCTGCTGCAGGACGTCGAATCGGTCTCGGAGGCGCGGCGCCCGCTCCTGGCCTACGGCGCGGTGGTGCTGGAGGAGATCATCCGCATGGGCCGCCCCCGAGAGGTGGCGATCTCGGCAAGCGGCGTGCGCGAGGGCCTGCTCTATGAGCAGCTCGACCGCGAGACCCGCGCGGCCGACCCGCTGATCGCGGCCGCCAGCGAGCTCAACGCCCTGCGGGCCCGTTCTCCCGGCCATGGCGAGGAGCTGCTGGCCTGGACGGACCGCTTCGTCGAGACCCTCGACGGGCCGGAGACGGCGGACGAGCGCCGCCTGCGCCATGCCGCCTGCCTCCTCTCCGACATCGGCTGGCGGGCGCATCCCGACTACCGGGGCGAGCAGAGCATCAACATCATCACGAACGCGGCCTTCGTCGGCGTCGACCATCCGGGGCGCGCCTACCTGGCGCTCGCGGTCTATTTCCGGCACGAGGGCATGGCGCCCGAGAAGGCGAGCGCCATGCTGCGCGGCCTGGCGGGCCCGCGCCTGTCCGAGCGCGCCCGCCTGATCGGGGGCTTGCTGCGCGTCGCCTTCCCGATCTCGGCCGGCATGGCCGGGACGCTCGACCGGATGCCGCTCGGCGTCGAGGACGGCAAGGTGGTGCTGCGCCTGCCCGCCGGCTGGGCGGATCTCGCCGGCGACCGGCTGCTCAACCGCGTCCGCGGCCTTGGCCGCGTGATCGGCCTCGACGGACGCATCGAGATCGTCTGATATGGTCTGCGCTTGACCAGAGCGGAGACCGTATCAGCCAGCCCGTGCGGCGCCTGAGCGAAACCGATTTTCCGCATCCCGAAGGGATTCATCGGAAATCGTATGAGCACGACGCGCGGAGCGGCGCCCCGGATCCGCGGGATCCGGGGGCTTGCAGCGATGGGGCGACGGCGGCCCTATTCCGAGATCATCCCGACGCCGGGCTCCGCAGCGTCCTGCGTGACGCCGAGTCCGCTCGCCTGCGCCTCGACCACCGCCGCGGTGGTGATGTTGACGATGCCGCGCGCCGTCACCGACGGCGTCAGGATGTGGGCGGGCTTGGCCGGGCCGATCAGCAGCGGCCCGACCGGGAGCGCATCCGCCAGGACCTTGGCGAACTGGAAGGCGATGTTGGCCGCGTCGAGGTTCGGGAAGACCAGGACGTTGGCCGCTCCCTTCAGGCGCGAGCCCGGCAGCACCCGGTCGCGGACGAGTTCGGACAGGGCCGAATCCGCCTGCATCTCGCCGTCGACCTGCAGGTCGGGCGCCCGCTCCTCGATGAAGGCGAGCGCGTTGCGCATTTTCTTGGCCGAGGCCGAGTCGGACTGGCCGAAATCCGAGTGGCTGAGGAGCGCGATCTTCGGGGTGAGGCCGAAGCGGGTGACGTGGTTGGCGCAGGCCACCACCACCTCGGCGATCTCCTCCGCGGTGGGATCCTGGCGCACATGGGTGTCGGCCAGGAAGAAGGCGCCCTGCTTCGTGACGATCAGGCTCATGGCCGAGCATTCCTGCATGCCCGGCTTCAGGCCGATCACGTCGCGGATGATGCGCAGGCGCGTCTCGAACCGGCCTTCCAGGCCGCAGATCAGCGCGTCCGCCTCGCCCCGGCGCACGGCCACGGCGCCGATCACCGTCGTGTTGGTGCGAACGAGCGTGCGGGCCGTCTCCGGGGTGATGCCCCGGCGCCCGGCGACATCCATGTAGGTCTGGACGTACTTGCGGTAGCGCGGATCGTCCTCGGGATCGATCAGCTCGAAATGCTCGCCCTGGCGCAGCGACAGGCCGAAGCGCTTGATCCGGGTCTCGATCACCCGCGGGCGGCCGACGAGGATCGGCTTGGCGAGCCCGTCCTCGACGATGGCCTGGACGGCGCGCAGCACCCGCTCGTCCTCGCCCTCGGCGTAGATGACGCGCTTCGGCGCCTCCTTCGCCTTGGAGAAGAGCGGCTTCATGATGAAGCCGGAGCGGTGCACGAAGCGGTCGAGGGATTCCGCGTAGGCCTGGACGTTCTCGAGCGGCCGCCCGGCGACGCCCGAATCCATCGCGGCCTTGGCCACCGCCGGGGCGATCCGCAGGATCAGGCGCGGATCGAACGGGCTCGGGATCAGTGAGCGCGGCCCGAAGGGCCTGGCCTCGCCCCCGTAGGCGCGGGCCACGACGTCGGAGGGCGTCTCGCGGGCGAGCGCCGCGATTGCCTTCACGGCGGCCTTCTTCATCTCCTCGTTGATGCTCGTCGCCCCGACATCGAGGGCGCCGCGGAAGATGTAGGGAAAGCAGAGGACGTTGTTGACCTGGTTCGGAAAGTCCGACCGGCCGGTGCAGATCATCGCGTCGGGCCGCTTCTCCTGCGCGAGATCCGGCATGATCTCGGGATAGGGATTGGCGAGCGCCATGATGAGCGGCTGGTCCGCCATCGACTCGAGGTATTCGGGCTTCAGCACGCCGCCCGCCGAGAGCCCGATGAAGACGTCCGTGCCGGCGATGACGTCGGCGAGGGTCCGGGCCTGGGTCTCCTGCGCGTAGACTTCCTTCCAGCGGTCCATCAGCGCGGTGCGGCCCTTGTAGACCACGCCCTCGATGTCGGTGACGACGATGTTCTCACGCCTGGCGCCGAGCGACACGAGCAGGTTCAGGCAGGCGAGGGCCGCAGCGCCCGCGCCCGAGGTCACGATGCGGGCATCCTCGAGCCTCTTGCCGGCGAGCTCGATCCCGTTCAGGACCGCGGCGGCCACGATGATGGCGGTGCCGTGCTGGTCGTCGTGGAAGACCGGGATGTTCATCTTCGCCCGGCAGCGCTCCTCGACCTCGAAGCACTCGGGCGCCTTGATGTCCTCGAGGTTGATGCCTCCGAAGGTCGGCTCCAGCGAGCAGACCACGTCGACGAGCCTCTCGACATCGTGCTCGGCGACCTCGATGTCGAACACGTCGATGCCGGCGAACTTCTTGAACAGCACCGCCTTGCCCTCCATCACGGGCTTGGAGGCGAGCGGGCCGATATCGCCGAGGCCCAGCACCGCCGTGCCGTTCGAGAGGACGGCCACGAGGTTCTGGCGGATGGTGAGGGTCGCGGCCTCCTGCGGGTCCTCGTGGATCGCCATGCAGGCGGCAGCGACGCCGGGGGAATAGGCAAGCGCGAGGTCGCGCTGGTTGCCGAGCGGCTTGGTGGCCTGGATCTCGAGCTTTCCGGGTCGGGGGAGGCGGTGGTAGACGAGCGCCCCGGACTTGAGATCCTCGGACATGTTGTCGGCCATGGCCCTCACTCCCTCCTGCAGGCGCTTCCGCGAAGCGGCTCATGGCCGCCCCTTACGGGGATGTTGCGCTTGAAGGCTCTGTTGCACCGCTTGCGGAACGGGCGCAACCCGCACAACGAGACCCGCATTCACCTCGGAAAGCTGGTGCGCAAGCACGGATTCTCCATCGGCGCCTACTCCTACGGCCGGCCGAAGGTGCGCTTCCCGGAATCGGGGCGGAGCCTGACGATCGGCCGCTATTGTTCCATCGCCGACAAGGTCGAGATCCTGCTCGGCGGCGACCACCGCCTCGACTGGGCCTCGACCTACCCGTTCGCGGCGATGCGCGGCCTCTGGCGGGGGGCCGAGGCGCCGGACGATTACCACGCCTCGCGGGGCGACGTGATCATCGGCAACGACGTCTGGCTCGGCTCGGGCTGCATGATCCTGTCGGGCGTGACGGTGGGCCACGGGGCGGTCGTGGCGGCGCGCGCCGTCGTCGCCCGCGACGTGCCGCCCTACGCGGTCGTGGCGGGAAACCCGGCCCGGGTGGTACGCCACCGCTTCGCGCCCGAGATGGTCGCGGCACTCGTCGAGACCGCCTGGTGGGACCTGCCGCATGCCGAGGTGTCCCGGCTCGTGCCCCTCCTGCAGAGCGGGCGCGTCGGCGAACTGATCGAAGCCGCGCGGGCCGTTGCGAAGGCAGGCTGAATCCCGTACCGGGCAGCCCGACCCATTCGAGAAGGCCTGCCCGATGCCCGACACCCCGCCCGACCGCCTCGCGGTGAACCCGAACAGCCCGTTCTACGACGAGAAGGCGCTCGAGCGGGGCGTCGGGGTGCGCTTCAAGGGCGTCGAGAAGACCAATGTCGAGGAATATTGCGTCAGCGAAGGCTGGGTCAGGCTCTCGGCCGGCAAGACACTCGACCGCGCCGGCAACCCGATGACCGTGAAGCTGAAGGGGCCGGTCGAGCCCTATTTTCGCGATGACGCCTCCGCGTCCTGAACCTCGGCTCGCGCCCGCGCGGCAGCGAAATCCCGGGCGGCCGCCGCTGCCAGGGCGGCGACTTGGGCCTCCGTCCGCGTCGAGCGGATCACCAGGCTGACGATCGCCTCCGGGTGGTTGCGCCGCTGCCTGGGCGTGCGGGCGTGGTTCGAGACCCGCAGCGCGTAGGCGCAGCCCTCCGGGCGGAGATAGACGCTGTCGCCGCGCGCGTTGCGGGCGGTCTCGCGAAAACCCTGCGCGCTCAGGAGCCGGACGGCGCGGGCGAGCGCCGCCGCCGGAGGGAGGGCGCTCACGGCCCGGCCGGCTCGATCGTGTTGAGGGTGCGCCGTCCGAGTGCCCGTGCCTTCAGCCGCAGGGCCGGCGCCTCGACCGCGTACCAGGAGACCGCCGCAACGAGCGCCGTCAGCAGCAGCGCCGGCCCGAGCAGCAGGGTCGCGGACGCCGCGGGCCACAGGGCGTGCAGGCTCTGCTGGATCGGCCAGCCGTAGAGATAGGTGCCGTAGGACAGGTCGGCCGGCGGATCGAAGGCCGCGCGCGCCAGGAACGGCGCGAGGCAGAGCCACAGGGCGCCGTAGGCTTCGGCGAGGAACAGCAGGGTCCGGTAGAGGGCGGTGCCCTGCGCCAGCGCGCAGGCGAGCGCCAGGACGAGCAGCGGCAGCGTCCGCAGGCGCAGGCGCCCGCGCCAGAGATAGAGGGCGGCCCCGCCCGAGAAGATCAGCGGCAGGCGCAGGCTCGTCTCGATCCCCTTCGGCAGCTCGGCATGGGTCGCGTCGGCAACCAGCAATGCGACGGCGAATCCGATCGTCAGGAGCAGCACCGCCGTCGGCCGCCGGAACAGGCCGAGCCCTCCCGCGACCAGCACGCCGAGATAGCACAGCACCTCGTACTTGAGGGTCCAGACCGTGCCGAGCGGGCTGCGGTAGGGGTTGTCCGGGAAGACGCCCGGCAGGGCGGCATTGCTCTTGAAGGTCGTCAGGGTGCCGCGGATGAAGCGCCAGAGCTCCGCCTCGCGCAGGTACTCGGACAGTGGCAGGACGCTCATCGCCCCCCCGAGCAGCAGCGCGACGAGGAGCGTGGCCGCGACGAGGCCCGGCAGGATGCGCAGCGTCCGCGCGAGGACGTAGTCCCGGGCGCCGCGCCGGTCGAAGCTCATGGTGACGAGGAAGCCCGAGATCGCGAAGAAGCCGTTCACGGCATGCTCGCCGAGCGTGAAGCCGGTCGCGCGGGCGAGCGGCTCGGCCGAGGCGTCCCCGGTCGTCACGCTGTAGGCGTGCGAGACAACGACCGCGCCGGCGAGCGCGAGGCGCACGGCCGAGAAGGCGTTGTGCGGGCGCGCCAGGGCCTCGGCGATCGTCGGCGCCTTCACGGGTCGAGCCCCTCCCGGGCGAGCGCGCTGCGCCTGCGCAGGGCCGCGAGCGCGCCCGCCGCCGACCCGCCGTAGCGCTCGCGGCCCGAACGCCGGAAGGCGAGAGCCGACAGGACCGCTTTGGCACCGTTCACCGCGAGCGTGACCGGGCTCGGGTCGGGGAGCCCGTACTTGCGGCTGACATAGGCGCGCGACCAGGCCTGGTGCCAGCGGGTGCGGAAGATGCGGCCGCGCTCGGGTGCCGAGGAGCGTCCGCGCCCGTGCGAAGCCATGGCGCCGTGGACATGGATGAGGGCCTGGCCGGCATCGGCGACCCGGCGGCAGAGATCGTCGTCCTCGTAGAACAGGAAGATGTTCTCGTCGAAGCCGCCGAGTTCGAGGAACAGCTCGCGCCGCATCATCAGGCAGGCGCCCGACAGGAAGGGCGCGCAGGCATCGCCCTCCGGCAGGGCGAGCCGGCCCTTCGGATTCGTCAGGTACGGGGCCAGCAGCGAGCGGGGCTGGTAGAAGAAGCGCCCGTCCGGCTCGACGAGGCGCGGAGCGTAGAGGCCGGCATCGGGATAGGCCTCGGACGCGGCGAGCAGCGCGTCCACGGCCCCGGGCCGCAGCTCGACGTCGGGATTGAGGATGAGGATGTGGGCTGCGCGCTCGGCGACCCGCACCCCGATGTTGTTCGCCCGCCCGTAGCCCTCGTTGCGGAGGTTGCGGACCACCTGCGCGCCCGCCGCCTGCGCGAGCGCGGCGGAGCCGTCGCGGCTCGCATTGTCGACGACGATGGCCGGCACGTGCTCGGCGGCGAGCGCGGCGAGGCAGGCCGGCAGAGCCTCGGCGCTGTCATGCGCGACGACGACGGCGACAAGGCTCGGCACGGTGTCTCCCAGCGCCCGGCGGCCCCGGGCCAGTGTCTCGTTAAGCCCGAGGTGCTGTCAGCGAGGCGGCCATCGCTGAAGGCCGGGTCGGGGTCGGCGCCGAGGCCACCGCGGTCCCGCCGGCTGCAAGGTCGCCTCGTATGACCCGGATGCAGCGGGACTTCCCTGCGGCCCGGGCAGGACCTCAGGCCTTCTTCTCGGGCAGGTTGAGACGAATGTGAAGTTCGCGCAGCTGCTTGGGGGTCGCCTCGGAGGGCGCACCCATCATGAGATCCTCGGCCCGCTGGTTCATCGGGTAGAGCACGACCTCGCGGATGTTCGGCTCGTTGCACAGGAGCATGACGATGCGGTCGACGCCGGGCGCGATGCCGCCGTGGGGCGGGGCGCCGAGCCGCAGCGCATTCAGCATGCCGCCGAACTTCGCCTCCAGCACGTCGGCGCCGTAGCCCGCGAGCCCGAAGGCCTTCTCCATGATCTCGGGCTTGTGATTCCGGATCGCGCCCGAGGACAATTCGGTGCCGTTGCAGACGATGTCGTACTGGAAGGCCTTGATCCCGAGGATCGTCGCCTCGTCCTCGGCCCCGAGCTTCAGGAAGGCCTCGTGGTCGAAGTTCGGCATCGAGAACGGGTTGTGCGAGAAGTCGATCCGCTTCTCGTCCTCGTTCCACTCGTACATCGGGAAGTCGGTGATCCAGCAGAAGGCGTACTGGTCCTTGTCCGACAGGTTCAGCTCGTCGCCGATGCGGATGCGGGCCTTGCCGGCGAGTGCCGCCGCCTTCGCCTCCGGGCCGGCGGAGAAGAACACCGCGTCGCCCGCCCGGACGCCCGCCTTCTCGGCGATGCGCGCCTGGATCGCGGCGGGGATGAACTTCGCGATCGGGCCCTTGCCGGTGAGCTGCCCGCCCTCGTCCTCGAACACCACGTAGCCGAGACCCGGCGCCCCTTCGGAGCGGGCCCAGTCGTTGAGCTTGTCGAAGAACGAGCGGGGCTGGGAGGCCGCGCCGGTCGCCGGGATCGCCCGCACCACGCCGCCCGACCCGATGACGCCCTTGAACGCCTTGAACTCGACCGCGTCGTCGCCGAACTCCTCGGTGACGTCGGCGATGACGAGAGGGTTCCTCAGGTCCGGCTTGTCGACGCCGTACCGCATCATGGCGTCCGCGTAGGTGATGCGCGGGAACTCCTTCGTGACGCGCTTGCCGTCGGCGAATTCCTCGAAGACGCCGCGGAGCACCGGCTCCACCGCCCGGAACACGTCCTCCTGCGTCACGAAGCTCATCTCGATGTCGAGCTGGTAGAACTCGCCCGGCGAGCGGTCGGCGCGGGCATCTTCATCGCGAAAACAGGGCGCGATCTGGAAGTAGCGGTCGAAGCCCGCGATCATCGTGAGCTGCTTGAACTGCTGCGGCGCCTGCGGCAGCGCGTAGAACTTGCCCGGATGCACGCGCGAGGGCACGAGGTAGTCGCGCGCGCCCTCGGGCGACGACGCCGTGAGGATCGGCGTCTGGAACTCGAAGAAGCCGCCGTCCCGCATGCGGCGGCGGAGCGAGTCGATGATCGCGCCGCGCTTCATGATGTTGGCGTGCAGCTTCTCGCGGCGCAGGTCGAGGAAGCGGTACTTCAGCCGCGTCTCCTCCGGATATTCCTGATCGCCGAAGACGGGCAGCGGCAATTCGGCGGCCGCGCCCAGCACCTCGAGCTCGTCGATATAGACCTCGACGGCACCGGTCGGCAGGTCCGGGTTCTCGGTTCCGGCGGGCCGCGTGCGCACGCGGCCGTCGATGCGGATGACCCACTCGGAGCGCACGGCCTCCGCCGCCGGGAAGGCCTTGGAATCCGAGTCCACCACGCATTGCGTCAGGCCGTAATGGTCGCGCAGGTCGATGAAGAGGACGCCGCCGTGGTCGCGGATGCGGTGGCACCAGCCGGACAGGCGGACGGTTCCGCCGACGTCGGACGGGCGGAGCTGCCCACAGGTATGGGATCGATAACGGTGCATGGCGGACTTCTTCGGGTGGGAGGCCGGCACCATTCACGCGAGGGGCGTGAAGTCAAGCGCGGCGCCCGGGTCGGCATTTCGAAATGCGCCCGCGCGCGCGACCAGGGCCTTCCGGAAAGACGGCCGCCCACCCATATAAGTCCTATGAACTTTCACGCTTTTTTTGCTCACGACGCGGGTCCGGTCGGACCGGCTTCCGAGGCCGCCGGTGCGCCGCAGGACACGGCCGAGCGCCAGGAGGGTGCGTGGCGCGTCCTGCCCCTCGAGGGTACGTTCGAGCTCGTCTACGAGGACGGCCGGGGCGCCTGGAGCGCCCGGACGCTGCAGGCGCGCGAGCTGAAGCTCGGGCCCGGACGCACGCTCATCGGCGGCATCGACCGCGGGCGCGGCGGCTACCGTGGCTTCCGGGTCGACCGCATCCGGCGCCTCACCGACGGGGTCACAGGCCAGCGGGTCGAGGCCGGCATCCTCGACCTTCTCCTCGCCCGCGCCGAGGACCAGCGGCGGACGCGCGCCGCCGAGGCCCGCAGGCTGGTGCGCGCCCGGCGCCATGCCGGCGTGAAGAGCGCGGCCTGAATGGCTGGGTACAGCGCGGATAGATCGCTGACTTTCCCGCTCTCGTCTCCCTTTCGCGCGAAACCTTCGGTATAGCCGGCTGCATGGATCTGATTGCCACAACGCCGGCGCTGGCCGATGCCTGCGCCCGTCTCGCCGCCCAAGCTTTCGTGACGGTCGACACGGAATTCATGCGCGAGACCACCTACTATCCGAAGCTCTGCCTGATTCAGATGGCGGGTCCGGACGGCAGCGCGGTGCTGGTCGACCCGCTCTCGCCGCAGATCGACCTCAAGCCTTTCCTCGACCTCATGGCCGACGAGGGCGTCGTGAAAGTGTTCCACTCGGCGCGACAGGACCTGGAGATCATCTGGCTCATGGGCGAGGTGCTGCCGCACCCGTTCTTCGACACGCAGGTCGCCGCCATGGTGTGCGGTTACGGCGATTCCGTCTCCTACGAGCAGCTCGTCAACGACGTCGCCAAGGCCAAGATCGACAAGTCCTCGCGCTTCACCGATTGGTCGCGTCGTCCCCTCTCGGATGCGCAGCTCGCCTACGCCCTCTCGGACGTGACCCACCTCGTGAAGATCTACGAGGTGCTGGCCGGACAGCTCCTCAAGACCGACCGCGGCGCCTGGCTCGACGAAGAGATGGGCGTGCTCACCTCGCCGGAGACCTACCGGGCCGATCCCGCTCAGGCCTGGCGCCGCCTCTCGGGGCGGATGCGCAAGCCGCGCGAGATCGCCGTCCTGATGGAGGTCGCCGCCTGGCGCGAGCGCGAGGCGCAGGGCCGGAACGTGCCGCGCGGGCGCATCCTCAAGGACGAGGCCGTGATCGACGTCGCCACCGCCGCGCCCCGCAGCGTCGAGGCACTGGGACGCCTCCGCACGATCCCGGCCGGCTTCGAGCGCTCGCGCACGGGCGCCGAGATCCTGGCCGCGGTCGAGCGGGGCTTCGCACGGGATACCGCCGACATCGCGATGCCGGAACGCAGCCGCGGTCGCGGCGGCGGCAACGGCGCCATCGTCGAGCTTCTCAAGGTCCTGCTGAAGGCGGTCTGCGAGACGGAGGGCGTCGCTCCCAAGATCATCGCGACCGTGGACGATCTGGAGGCGATCGCGGACGACGACGAGGCCGACGTGCCGGTGCTGCACGGCTGGCGCCGCAGCCTCTTCGGCGAGAAGGCGCTGGCGCTGAAGAGCGGCCGCCTCGCGCTCTCCGCGGAGCGCGGCCGCGTGGTGGTGCGCGACCTGCCCTGACGGGACCGGGCACGTTCGGGTGGGCCGCGCGACAAGCCTGCCGGTTTGAAGGGGTTTGGCTGTCAACGAACGGTGACAGTGGCGCCGGTCGGGATTAAACGGCAAATTGCTTGCCGGAATATCCCGCACCCGCCCGCGTATCCCCACAACCGATGTACGAGCCCAACGAAGTCCTGCAGACGCTGACCGGCCGCGGCCACGTCTCGGCCCAGGGCTGCGCGCCCGTCCGGGTGCGCTACAGGGTCGTGATCGAGCGTCGCCAGGGCATCGTCGTCGCCCATGGCAGCCTCGTCGGCAGCCATGCCGGCCTGCGCCCGATCTGGCTGGAGCCGGACTCGGTCCTGCGCCTCAAGAACGGACGCCGCATCGAGATCTCGATGACCGATCTCGTGGGCGATGTCGCCGAGTTCGAGAGCACTGGCGCGGTCCCGGTCTACTGAGACGCGCACTGCTCTGTGCGCCGGACCCGGGTTACGATCCAAGCGGGCGGCAAAAGCTCCGGGATCCGGGCCGGTTGACCCCGGGTTCGATCGGGTCTCTATCCTCCTGGCGCGACTTGTATTCAGTTGGTCCCCAGGAGCCGCCATGGGCAAGCCCGTTTCCCTCACCGTGAACGGCCGCGGCCTGGCCCTGTCTCCCGACGACCCGGACATCCCGCTGCTCTACGTCCTGCGCAACGACATGGACCTGCGCGGGCCCCGCTTCGGTTGCGGCCTCGGCCAGTGCGGCGCCTGCACGGTGCATGTCGACGGCCAGGCCGTGCGCTCGTGCGTGACGCCGCTCTCGTCCCTGCAGCCAGGCCAGAAGATCACCACCCTCGAAGGGCTCGCGGCGAACGGCGAGATGCACCCCGTGCAGGCGGCCTTCGTGGCCGAGCAGGCGGCCCAGTGCGGCTACTGCATCAACGGAATGATCATGCAGTCGGCCGCTCTGCTGGCGCAGAATCCGAACCCGGGCGACGATGAGATCAGGCAGGCGCTCGCCGGCAATCTCTGCCGCTGCGGCACCCATCTGCGGATCGTGCGCGCGGTCAGGCGCGCCGCCGCGAGCCTGTGAGCGGGGAGGGGACGATGAGCGAGACGAGCCTTTCCCGCCGTGCCATCCTCAGGGGCAGCGCCATCGTGGTCGGGTTCGCGCTGTCCGGCATCCGGCCGGATGCCGGGTCCGCGGCCTCGCCGACCGCGCCCTCGAAATCGGTCTCGCCCGACGAGGTCGACGCCTATCTGGCCCTGTCGCGGGACGGGCGCGCCACCATCTATTCCGGCAAGGTCGATCTCGGCACCGGCGTGCGCACCGCGCTGACGCAGATGGCGGCCGAGGAACTCGACCTGCCCCTCGACCACGTCGCCCTCGTGCAGGGCGACACCGCGCTGACCCCCGACCAGGGCCCGACCTACGGCAGCCTCTCGATCCAGAACGGCGGCATGCAGATCCGGCTCGCGGCGGCGACCGCCCGGCGCCATCTCGTCGCGCTCGCCGCCGAGCGTCTCGGACAGAAGCCCGAGGCGCTCGAGACCCGGGACGGCACGGTACGGCCGCAGGCAGGCGGCGCCGGCATCGCGTATGCCGACCTCCTTAAGGACGGCCGCTTCTCGCTCAAGCTCGACAAGGCCGTCGTCACGAAGGATCCCGCGACGTTCAGCCTCGTCGGGCAGTCGGTGGCCCGCCTCGACATTCCCGACAAGATTTCGGGCCGCTTCGCCTACATGCAGGATTTCCGGCTGCCCGGGATGCTGCACGGGCGCGTCGTGCGCCCGCCGGCGATCGGCGCTCAGCTCCAGGGCGTCGACGAGGCCTCGGTGCGGGACGTGGCGGGGCTCATCCGGATCGTGCGCGAGGGCAACTTCCTCGGCGTGGTGGCCCGCACCGAGTGGGCCGCCATCAAGGCCGCCAAGCAGCTCTCGGCGCAATGGTCCGCCTCGGAGATTCTGCCCGAGCAGGGCCGCCTCTGGGACTACGTGCGCGCGACGCGCGTCACCAAGGACGACGTCACGATGAATGTCGGTGACGCCCCGGCCGCGCTGAACGGCGCCGACAGGCGGCTCAAGGCGACCTACGACTTCGCCATCCACACCCACGGTTCGATCGGCCCCTCCTGCGCCGTCGCCATGATGAGCGAGGGCCGGCTCAGCGTCTGGACCGCGTCGCAGATGACACATGCCCTGCGCGGCCAGCTCGCGGCCATGATGGGGCTGCCGGCGGACGACGTGCGCTGCATCTACATCGAGGGCTCGGGCTGCTACGGCCGCAACGGCCACGAGGACGCGGCGGGCGACGCGGCGCTCCTCTCGCGCGCGGTCGGCCACCCGGTGCGGGTGCAATGGTCCCGGGCCGACGAGCATGGCTGGGACCCGAAGGGACCCCCGACCCTGATCGACCTTGAGGCGAGCCTCGATCCCGACGGCAACGTCGCCGCATGGGCCTCCACGTTCTTCGTCCCGGAAGGCGCGGCCGGCAACGTGCCGCTGGTGGCGGCCGACCTCGCCGGCCTGCCGCACGAGACCAGCTACGCGCCGGGCAACGTCATCCAGAATTCCGGCATTCCCTACGCCTTCCCCAACGTCCGAACGGTCTGCCACAGGCTCGCCGAGACGCCCCTGCGACCGTCCTGGATCCGGACGCCGGGGCGGATGCAAAACACCTTCGCGAACGAGGCTTTCCTCGACGAGCTCGCCGCGGCGGCAGGCGCCGATCCGCTCGACTACCGCCTGCGCGCCCTGAAGGACGAGCGCGGCGTCGCGGTCCTCCGGCGGGCGGCCGAGCTCGCCGGCTGGGAGCCCCGGCCCTCGCCGCGGGCGCAAGGCGGCGACGTGATGAGAGGGCGCGGACTCTCCTACGTGAAGTACGAGCTCTACCGGACCTACGTGGCCGCGGTGGCGGAGGTCGAGGTCGAGCGGGCGAGCGGCGCGATCCGGGTGACGCGCATCACGGTCGTCCAGGATTGCGGTCAGGTCATCAACCCGGACGGGGTGCGCAACCAGATCGAGGGCAACATGCTCCAGACGGTGAGCCGCACCCTCAAGGAGGCCGTGACCTTCGACCGCGCCCGCGTGACCAGCCTCGACTGGGCGAGCTACCCGATCCTCACCTTTGCCGAGGTGCCCGACGTGGTGATCGATCTGATCGACCGGCCCCGGGACAAGCCCTGGGGTGCGGGCGAGCCCTCCGCGGCCATCGTTCCTTCGGCGATCTCGAACGCGGTGTTCGACGCGACCGGCCTGCGGCTGCGCTCGGTCCCGTTCACGCCCGACAAGGTCAAGGCCGGCCTGCAGCGGACCTGACAGGGGCGATTCTCGGCGTAGCCGCCTCACTTCAGGGGTGCAGGGAGGCCGAATCCACAACCAGACTACTGAGATGTCGCATGCGGCGAGAAAGCGCAGACGCAACAGGATTGTGCGCATCCGGCGCGTCAGGCCCCCGAATCCTTCGGGGTCGGCACCCCGGGCAAGCTTGACCATTTTGCACTGCGCATATCGGCTCTGCCCACCGGATGAGCGCGGCACGCGCCAAATCCTCGCGACGACCGTCGCCAACGCATGACATTCCTTCAAGAAGTCCGGGACCATGCACGCGAGGCATGATCCCGGGCGCCGGCGCCGAAAAGTATTTTCCACAGGCTCGACTTCGATATTGCATCGCACAACGGATGTTCGCTGGATTGGGATCCGGTTAACCCTGATCGCGCGGTCACCAGGACTTGATCGCGATCGGTTTTGGATCATCCGAAGCGAGTTGACGGCGGCCAAATTTTTCTTAGAGTTCGTTCAAGCTTCGGTTTCGAGGGGGCCGCTAAAGGGATGGCGGCTTCTGGCTCGGTGCTCTCGCGGCACACGAAAACCTCGCCCGCTACCGAAGCGCTTCGATCCCTGTCGCAAACAACAGGTCAGGTATTCTTACGTAATCTGCCGATTGCGGGAGAAGACTCTAAGACCTGTCGGAGGAATCCATGAGAGCGGTCCATCTTCTCGCACTCGGTGCAGGCCTGGCGGTTGCCACGCCGGCGCTGGCCAACGAAGAACTGATGAAGCACCTCAACAACCCGGCCGAGCAGGCGCTTCAGACGGTTGATTACGCCAACACCCGTTACTCGAAGCTCGACCAGATCAACGCGGGCAACGTCAAGAACCTCCAGGTCGCCTGGACCTTCTCGACCGGCGTGCTGCGCGGCCACGAGGGCGCTCCCCTCGTGATCGGCAACATGATGTACGTCCACACGCCCTTCCCGAACATCGTCTACGCGCTCGATCTCGACCACGACGGCAAGATCGCGTGGAAGTACGAGCCCAAGCAGGATCCGAGCGTCATCCCGGTGATGTGCTGCGACACGGTCAACCGTGGCCTGGCCTATGCCGACGGCGCCATCCTCCTGCACCAGGCCGACACCACCCTCGTGTCGCTCGACGCCAAGACCGGCAAGGTCAACTGGTCGGTCGTCAACGGCGACCCGAAGAAGGGCGAGACCAACACCGCGACGGTTCTGCCGGTCAAGGACAAGGTCATCGTCGGCATCTCGGGCGGCGAGTTCGGCGTGCAGTGCCACGTCACCGCCTATGACCTGAAGTCGGGCAAGAAGGTGTGGCGCGGCTACTCGATGGGTCCGGACGACCAGATGCTGGTCGATCCCGAGAAGACCACCGCGCTCGGCAAGCCGGTCGGCAAGGATTCCTCGCTGAAGACCTGGGAAGGCGATCAGTGGAAGACCGGCGGCGGCTGCACCTGGGGTTGGTACTCCTACGACCCGAAGCTCGACCTGGTCTATTACGGCTCGGGCAACCCCTCGACCTGGAACCCGAAGCAGCGTCCGGGCGACAACAAGTGGTCCATGACGATCTGGGCGCGCAACCCCGACACCGGCATGGCCAAGTGGGTCTACCAGATGACCCCGCACGACGAGTGGGACTACGACGGCATCAACGAGATGATCCTCACGGATCAGAAGGTTGACGGCAAGGATCGTCCGCTGCTCACCCACTTCGACCGCAACGGCTTCGGCTACACCCTCGATCGCGCCACCGGCGAACTCCTCGTCGCCGAGAAGTACGATCCGGCCGTGAACTGGGCCACCAAGGTCGACATGGACAAGGGCTCGAAGAACTTCGGCCGTCCGCTGGTCGTGTCGAAGTACTCGACCGAGCAGAACGGCGAGGACGTGAACTCGAAGGGCATCTGCCCGGCGGCTCTCGGCACGAAGGACCAGCAGCCCGCGGCCTACTCGCCGAAGACCCAGCTGTTCTACGTGCCCACCAACCACGTCTGCATGGACTACGAGCCCTTCAAGGTGTCCTACACCCCGGGCCAGCCCTATGTCGGCGCGACCCTGTCGATGTACCCCGCCCCCAACAGCCATGGCGGCATGGGTAACTTCATCGCCTGGGACGGCGTGAACGGTAAGATCAAGTGGTCGAACCCCGAGCAGTTCTCGGTGTGGTCGGGCGCTCTTGCCACCGCCGGCGACGTGGTCTTCTACGGCACGCTGGAAGGCTACCTGAAGGCCGTCGACTCCAAGTCGGGTAAGGAACTCTACAAGTTCAAGACCCCGTCGGGCATCATCGGCAACGTGATGACCTACAGCCACAAGGGCAAGCAGTACGTCGGCATCCTGTCGGGTGTTGGTGGCTGGGCCGGCATCGGCCTCGCGGCTGGCCTCACCGATCCGAATGCCGGTCTCGGCGCGGTCGGCGGCTACGCGGCCCTGACGAACTACACCAACCTCGGTGGTCAGCTGACCGTCTTCGCGCTGCCGAACTAATCGGTCGCAGGAGATCAGCAAACTTCGGGTGCCGGCGCGGGTTTCCGCGCCGGCATCCTTATGATTTAGATGTCGTGGAAGAAGGAAGCGGCTGGGCTTGAATCCCGGTCCGGCCGGGTGTCTCAGGGAGAAACGTCAGTTGCATTACCTCAGCAAAACCGTTCTGCGGCCGTTCGTGGCCGCCCTCGCCCTAGCGACCGTCTCCGCGGTTGCCGTATATGCTGAGGATGCCAAGCCCGCCGACAAGTCCCTCGCCAACTCGCTGAATCCCGACGACAAGACCGCGGAGAAAGACGAGAAGCTTCTCGCCAAGGATGCCGCGGTAAAGGTCGAGGACGGCAAGTATTTCGATGCCGAAGGTCATCCCACCTTTCATGTCACCGAGAACGGCAAGAAGTTCGACTGGTACGCCTATTCGGGATACCGCCGCTATCACGCCGAGTGCCACGTCTGTCACGGTCCGGACGGCATGGGCTCGACCTATGCGCCCGCACTCAAGGACTCGCTGAAGCACCTCTCCTACGAGGAGTTCATCGGCATCCTGGCCGGCGGCAAGCAGGATGTGAGCGCCTCGGAGCAGAAGGTCATGCCGGCCTTCGGCGATAACAAGAACGTCATGTGCTACGCCGACGACCTCTACGTCTACCTGAAGGCGCGCGCCGCCGGCGCGATGGGCCGCATCCGGCCCAACGACAAGGAAGACAAGCCCGAGGCCGCCAAGAAGGCCGAGAAGGAGTGCCTGGGCGGTTGATGATGCGCCCCGGCCGGCTTCTCGCTGCCACGCTCGCATTCCTGCCGATCTCGGCAGGAATGCGCGATGCCGCCGCGCAGCACCTGCCCGACCTCGTCACGACGGACGTCCTGCGCGTCTGCGGCGACCCGGGCAACATGCCGTTCTCCGAGCGCAAGGAGGACGGCTTCGAGAACAGGATCGCGGCGATCGTCGCGGACGAGCTCAAGGTGAAGCTCCGCTACTACTGGTTGACCCAGGGCCCCGGCTTCGTCCGGAACACCCTGGGCACCGGCCTCTGCGACGTCATCATCGGGTCGGCTTCGGGCGCCGAGCTCGTTCAGAACACGAACCCGTATTACCGCTCCGCCTACACGCTGGTCTCGCGCAAGGGCGACCTCGCCGGCGTGGTGCGCCTCGACGATCCCAAGCTCAAGGGCAAGGCCATCGGCGTCATCGCCGGCACGCCACCGGTGAGCCGGATGGGCGATCTCGGCCTCGTCGGCACGATGAAGGCCTACGCCCCCTATCAGCTCGATCCGTCCCGCAAGCATCAGACGGTCGCCGCGGAGGTGATCGCCGACCTCGCCGACAAAAAACTCGACGCGGCGATCCTGTGGGGTCCGGCCGCGGGTTGGCTCGCCAAGCAGAGCGGGACGGAGATGGACGTGGTGCCGCTTCTGCAGGAGCCCGATCGCCCGTCGCTCGTCTTCCGCATCTCGATGGGCGTGCGGCACGAGGAGAACGACTGGAAGCGGACGCTCAACACGATCCTGCGCAAGCGTCGAGCCGACATCGAGCAGGTGCTGCGTGACTATCAGGTCCCCCTTCTCCAAGAGGAGGAGAACAGGTTGCTCGAAGCGTCGAAGCCGTGAGCCGGACGCGGGCCTCAGGCCGCCCCTGTCCCGCGTCGGGTCGGCCTGCCGGGCACGCGTCCCGCGCCGGCTCCAGAGCGTTATCTGCTGAAGTGGCCGCCGGTTCGACGATGGGCGCTGCGACGCCGTGAGAATCGGAGCGTTCTCCGCGATCCGGAGATCAGGGGAAGCGCACGATTCCGCTCGCATCGAGCCTGGACAGGGCCTCGCTCACCGTCTCGCCGCCGATGACGAGATCCGGGGCAATCTCGGCGAGCGGCACCAGCACGAAGGCGCGCTCGCGCACGAAGCGGTGGGGCAGGACGAGGCGCTCATCCGAGACCTCGGCGCCCGCATAATGCAGCACGTCGATGTCGATCACGCGCGGCCCCCAGCGGCGTGCGCGGACGCGCCCGAGCGCGGTCTCGACGGACAGGCACGCCTCGAGGAGGCCATGCGGGCTCAGGTCCGTCTCGACGCCGAGCGCCGCGTTCAGGAACCAGTCCTGATCGGTGTCGCCCCAGGGCGGCGTGCGGTAGGCGGCGGAGCGGGCGGTCACCAGGATGCCCGGCCTTGCCGCGAGCCCTTCGACAGCCGCGTCCAGCATCGCGGCCTTGTCGCCGATATTGCTGCCGAGCCCGAGATAAGCCTGGGTCATAAGCCTGCCTGAAGGGGCTGCCCGTCGCGGCCACGGGTGATCGCGATGCTGACGCCGTCGATCAGCGCGGGCACGGGAGCGCTCGGCTTGTCGACGCGCACGGTGATCGTTCGCAACAGGGCGAAGCGATCGAGACAGGCGCCGGCGATCGCCTCCGCCAGGGCCTCGATCAGGGCGAAGCGCCGTTGGGTCGCGATCTCCACCACGATCTCGGTGAGATCCGCGTAGCTGACGGTCCGGGCGACGTCGTCCGAGCGGCCGGCCTCGGCGAGGTCGAGGCCGCAATCGAGGGAGATGTAGAAACGCTGACCGAGACGCGCCTCCTCCGGCAGCAGGCCGTGATGAGCGAAGACCGCGATGCGCTGGACGAGGATGCGGTCGCTCATCGGCGGATGTCCGGCCGCATCACCGCGTCGACGACCCGCATCGCGTCGACATGGGCGGAGACGTCGTGCACCCGCACGATGTCGGCCCCGAGGGTCGCGGCGAGGACATGGCTCGCGATCGAGCCGTAGAGCCGATCGGCGGGCTTGGTATCGCGGTCGTGCAAGCGCCCGAGGAGCGACTTGCGCGAGACGCCGACGAGGAGCGGGAAGCCGAGCGCCCGGATCTCGGGCAGGCGCCGCAGGGCCTCGAGATGCTGCTCCCAGCTCTTGCCGAAGCCGATGCCCGGGTCGAGCACGATGTCGGCCTCCGGGATGCCGGCGCGGCGCGCGATGTCGAGAGAGCGCTCGAAGAAGCGGCGCATGTCGGCAACGATGTCGAGGCTCGCGTCGATCGCCTCGCGGTTGTGCATCACGATCACGGGGGCGCCGTGCTCGGCCGCCACCCGGGCGATGTCGGGCTCCCGCTGCAGGCCCCAGACATCGTTGACGATGCGGGCACCGGCCTTCAGCGCGGCGTCCGCGGTCGCGGCCTTGTAGGTATCGATCGAGATCGGGACGGGAAGGCGCGGGACAAGGCTGCGGATCACCGGCAGGACGCGCGCCTGCTCCTCGTCGGCCGGAACAGGCGTGTGGCCGGGCCGGGTCGACTCGCCGCCGACATCGACGAGGGCGGCCCCCTCCGCCACGAGACGCTCGGCCTGAGCCGAGGCCGCGTCCTCGCCGGCGAAGAGGCCGCCATCGGAGAAGGAATCCGGCGTGACGTTGAGGATGCCCATGACGAGCGTTCGCCGGCCGAGATCCGGCAGCAGACGGGCGAGATTGGCGGCTGTGTCGCTCACTGGAACGCGGGCCCTGCGGCTGGTGGGGCGTCGAGCCCCGGCATGGGCCGGATGTGGACGAAAGCGGGCTGCGAGGCAACGCCGTCATCGCGAGACGTTGAGGCGGCGCTCCTGAACGGCGAGCCCGCAGGGTCACACATCGACCCCGGCGCCTCTCGGAGGGCCCTGTCGACTCTGCGCCGCCTCACCTCGACCGCGCCGGACCCATCGAACGCCCCGAACCCTGCGCCAATGCCGCGGCGCGTCCCTGCACTCTCGCGCGCGGGCCGGGACGCGACCTCGTCCCTCAGCCGCGGAAGCAGCGGATCTCCGCTTCGGCCTGGGCGCGGCGGAGATCCGCGACCTTGTCGTCGAAGATCTTCGTCGACTTGAACTCGTTGGCGCGCTGGCCGATGCCCTGGCGCATGGACAGGATGGTGCTTGCCTGCACGTACTTCTCGTAGGACAGGATCGCCGCGAGCGCGTCGAGGGAGCAGGAGCAGCGCTGCAATGCCTCGCGTGTCTGGCCATTGGCCGCCATGCAGCCGAAGACGTAATCGGCCCGTGCCTCGGTCGGATAGTCATTCTCGAGATCGGCGGCCGCGAAGCCCGGCGCGGCCAGCGCCGCGAGGGCGAAGGCCGCGAGCGCCCCGCGCTCAACCAGCTTTCTGATCATAGCTCAACCGCTCCTCGAGGAGTTCGCCGCCCTCGGCATTCTTGGACTGGGCCTCGATCGAGACCAGTTCGCCCGGCACCGCCGGAGACGTGATGAAGGTGTAGGTCATGTTCGCCATGCCGCGCATGCGGTCGGCAAGCTTGTCGCCCTCGAAGGGCTTCGTCTCGACCCGCCAGCCGTCGACTTCCCGGCCCTGGTAGGTCACCTTGGTGGGCGTCACCGTGGCCCTGTCGCGCAGGCCTTTGCGGATGGCGTTCTTGAGGTAGCGCGGGTTCGCCTCGAGCACGCGCGCGAGGTTGATGAGGTGATGCTCGAGGAACAGCGTCATCACGGGATTGCCCGGCATGTCCTCGAAGGGGCCGGCCGGGAAGCGGTTCTGCCCGGAGAACATCTCGACGTTGATCGTGCGCTCGTCGGCCTTCTTGCCGGGCTCGAGCCGGAGCTTGATCTCGTCGGTCATCGGCGGCCCGAACGGACCCTTGGCGATGCCGGAGCGCCGCTGGTAATCGTAGGTCAGCGTCGAGCCGGGAGCCGTGTTCTTCATCTGCGGCTGCTCGAAGAGCAGGTCGGCGGCGGTCGGCGGCGCATCGGCATTGGCCCGGGTGACGGCCGGCGCAGCCGTCTGCGCCCGGCCGGGGCCGGCGGCGAGGGCCGTGCCGGCGAGCGCCAGGATGGCTGCGGTCGCGAGGGTCTTCACAGCGGTGCTTCCTCCTTGAGCGGCGACCGGACGTTGCTGCCGATCGTCCGATAGACGTAGTCGGGCGGGTTCTCGGCGGCCTCCTCGGCCGCCAGCGCCCGCACCTTGGCGTGGAGCGGCGACAGGGAGCAGGCCGGGTCGGTCGCCGCCGCATCGCCCGCGAGCGCGAGCGCCTGGCAGCGGCAGCCGCCCCAGTCCTTCTCCCGGCGGTCGCAGGAGCGGCAGGGCTCCTGCATCCACTCGGTTCCCCGGTAGGCCGTGAAGGCCGGCGAGTTCGTCCAGATGTCGGAGAGGGAATGATCCGTGACGTACCAGAACTCAAGCTGCGAAATTGTCTCGGCCGCGTGGCAGGGCAGCACCTTGCCCTGGGGCGTGACGTTCATGAGCTTGCGGCCCCAGCCGCCCGCGCAGGCCTTGGGATACTTCGCGTAGTAGTCGGGCACCACGAGGTCGATGACCAATTGGCCCTTCAGGCGCTCGCGCGCGGCCTCGACGATGCGGATCGAGGCGTCGACGTCGGCCTTGTTCGGCATCAGGGCGGCGCGGTTCACGTAGGCCCAACCGTAATACTGGGTGTGGGCCACCTCGAGCCGCTTGGCGCCGAGCTTCACCGCGAGGTCGATGAAGCCCTCGACCTCGTGGATGTTGCCGCGGTGGATCACGGAATTCAGGGTCAGCGGCAGGCCGAGGGACGTCACCTTCTCGGCGAAGGCCAGCTTCTGCGGCTGCGCGTTCTTGAGGCCGCCGATCTTCTCGGCATTCGCCACATCGACGCCCTGGACCGAGAGCTGCACGTGATCGAGGCCGACGTCGTAGAGCGCCTGGAGCTTGTCGAGCGCGCCGCCGACCCCGGAGGTGATCAGGTTCGAGTAGAGGCCGAGCTTGGCGCAGGTCTCGGTGATCTCGACGATGTCGTTGCGGGCCGTCGGCTCGCCGCCGGAGAGGTGGACATGCAGCACGCCGAGCGCCGCGGCCTCCGTCAGCACCCGCTGCCACGTCGCCGTATCGAGTTCGCGCGAGCGGCGGTCGAGCTCCAGTGGGTTCGAGCAATAGGGGCAGCGCAAGGGGCAGCGATGGGTCAGCTCGGCCAGGAGTCCGACCGGGGCGGGAATCGCTTGGCGGCTCGGCGTGATCGCGTTCATCGCTCCAGCACCCTCTTCGTCGCGAGGTCGTTGAGCATCACGAGAATGTCGGCCTCGATCAGCTTCGGGTCGGCGGCATAGGTCTCGCCGAGCGTGTTCGCGATGTCCGAGACCGTGCGGCTGCCGTCGACGAGGCTCAGCACGGCCACCGCGTTGTCGTCGAGGTCGAAGGTGCGCTCGGGCGCGAGCAGGACGTGCTTCTGGCGCGTCTCGTCGAAGCGCATGCGCACGCCGCGGGGCAGGCGCGGCGCATGGGCCGCCTCGATCCGGCCCGTGCCGGCGGCCCGGGGCGCGCCGGGCGCCTCGGGCACGAGACCGATGCCGGGGGTCCAGGCGTCCGGCGGGATCATGCCCGGCGCCACGTAGGCGAAGTAGAGCGCGTCGAGCTGCGTCCAGAGGACATTGCACTTGAAG
>NZ_JBAWTG010000038.1:0-53655 GCF_037106235.1 Methylobacterium nigriterrae
CGCCCACGGCAAGGCCACCGCCATCTCCGAATGGGGCGTCCAGACCGACGGCGCCGGAGCCTACATCGCCGCCGCCGCCAAGTGGTTCGCCGACCACGGTATGCTCTACCAGAACTACTGGGAAAGCGACTACGCCAACTACGACGGCGCCTTCCGAGACGGAAGCAAACCCCAATCCGCACAAGCCTTCAAACAGGCCTTCGCCAATGGGGACCTGCTGATCACGGCCGATCAGCCGGATGCGAGCCTGACCGTGGCGCTGCCGAACGGCAGCACCGTCACGTTCGACGGCGACCACGTCGTCTCGACGAATTTCACGATCGCGGGCGACCCGACCTTCAGCGTCGCGAAGGGCGAGACCGCGACGCTGGCCGGCCGGATCGTCGACATGGCGGGCGAGGCCGCCGGCATCGTCGAGAAGACCGGGGACGGCCTCCTCGTCCTGTCGGCAGCCAACACCTACTCGGGCGGCACGCATCTCCACGGCGGCGAACTGGAACTCGCGAGCCTCGGCGCGGCCGGGACCGGCGCGATCACCTTCGATCCGGGCGCGGCCGCCACGCTCTCGCTGACCGCCTCGGCGTTGCAGGGAACCGGCACGCACGATCTCGCCAACGCGATCACGGGCTTCTCCACCGGGCACAGGATCGATCTCCTCGGCGTCGGCGCCGCCCGCGACGCCGTGTTCGACGACAGCCGCGGTCTCCTCACGATCCACGCCGCGGACGGCGCGACGCTCGCCACGCTCCACCTCGCCGGCAGCTACGGCGACCGCATCTTCGGCGTGACGAGCGACGGGCGCGGCGGCACGGCCGTCACGGTCGGCGACGCGCCGACCGCGCCCGGCAGCCTTGTCCTGCGCGTCTCGGAGGACGCGTACCAGGGCGACGCCCAGTTCCGCGTCACGGTCGACGGCAAGCAGGTCGGCGGCGTGCAGACGGCGCACGCCTCGCACGCCGCCGGGCAGCACGAGGACATCGTCCTGCTCGGGGATTTCGGGGCGAATCCGAGTCTCGTCACGGTGCAGTTCGTCAACGACCTCAGCGGCGGCTCGGCGGGCGCCGACCGCAACCTCTACGTCGAGAGCATTACGGTGAACGGTCACGGCGTCGCGGGCAACGCCGCCGCGAACTACGCCGGCGTCAACTCGGCGAGCGAGGCGGGGCTCTACTACAACGGCTCGGCCCTGTTCAGGGTCGGCGACAGCGCCAGGAACAGCCTCGCCCTGACGGTCTCGGAGGACGCCTACAAGGGCGACGCCCACTTCGTCGTCTACGTCGACGGTCGGCAGGTCGGGGACACCCAGACGGCGCATGCCTCCCACGCCGCCGGCCAGACCGAGACGATCACGCTCACCGGCGACTTCGGAGCGAACCCGGGCGAGGTGAGGGTCGCCTTCATCGACGATCTCTATGGCGGTTCGGCGGACACCGATCGCAACCTATACGTGCATAGCCTGACGCTGAACGGGCACAGCTTCGCGGGCTCGGCGGGCGAGAACTCGGCCGGCTGGAACAACGGCGGCGTGGCCGGCCTCTATTCCAGCGGCTCCCTCATCTTCCACCAGAGCACGACCGACTGGCACCTCTGACCCGAGGGGCCGGACGATCGGGGCCGCACCTCCGCGGTCGGGCAAGTCAGGTGGTCGCGGCCCGGAGGCCGCGGCCGGCGAGCCGGCGCTTCGCGGCGCTCCACGCGACCTCGGCGACCGTGAGCCAGAGGCGCGGCCGCCGGGACAGCGCGATCGTGCCGGCCCAGTCCCGCTGGCGCAGGGCCGATCGGAAATCGATGTAGACGATCGCGTCGGCAAGGGAGCGGCGGTACCGTCGGTCGGCATCGCGGACCCTGCGGTCTCGGCTCATCCCGTGCACATCGGCGTGGGCCGCCAGCATGGCGGCGACATCCCGGCGTTCGAGCCGCCGCGACAGCGAACCGCGCAGGACGCGGTACCGGTAGAGCGGCTCGGTGGTCACGACGAGTTCCGCGCCGGCCGCGAGGCAGCGGAGGCAGAAGTTGAAATCCTCGCCGATGCGCAGGCGCTCGTCATAGGCGATACCGTGCGCCGTCAGGAAGGCGCGGCTGAAGATCGGCTTAAGATACCCGAGATTGCCGTCGCCCCGCATCATGCGGTTTCGTCGGAGGTACTCGGATACCCCGAAGCGGCGGATCTCGTCCGGGCGCCGGCGCGGCAGGAGCGGCCAGGCGACGGCGGGATCGGCGTCGAGGAAGCGCAGGGCATTATCGGCGGCAACGGCGCAGCCGGATTCCTCGGCCAGCGCGACGAGCCGCGCGCCGCGCTCCGGCTCGACGAGGTCGTCGGCATCGAGGATCGCGATCCAATCGCCCCGCGCCTGAGCGATCGCGAGATTGCGGGCGGCCGAGGGCCCTCCCCCGCAGGCGCGGCGCAGAAGCCGGACCCGCGGATCCGACGCCGCCAGGGCCGCGACCCGCGCCGCGGTGTCGTCGCGCGAGGCATCGTCGACGACGATCACCTCCACGGCGAGCCCGGTCTGGCCGAGGGCCGAGCGGATCGCCGCCTCGACGTAGGGCGCGGCGTCGAAGGCGGCCATGACGAAGGAAATCCGCGGCGCGTTCAAGGGGCACGTCTCCCTGTCGCGAGGCACCATCAGGCCCGGTACATGAGTGCGGCTTCGCTCGGCTTCAGGATCTGCCGGATTCGACGGAAGGCACGCGGGAAATGCCAGCGGAGCGTGGTCTTCAGGCCCATCAGGCGGTCCCGGAATCTGCCGGCGCCGGGCGGCTGCGGGACGAGGTCCGGAGAGGACGGGAGGAGGCGCGCAGCCTCGTAGAAGAGGCCGCTGTAATGAACCCGATGGGCGGCATTCCAGGGCTTGAAGGACGTCGTGTAGTGCACGAGGCTCGGATGCGCGCGCAGCCGCGCGTAGGTGGCCTCGTCCAGGCCCAGGAATTCCGCAGGGACATCGGCGCAGCGCGGCTGGAAGTTCCATTCGAGCCCGACGTAGCGCACGTGGCCGCGGAGCACGGCGTTCAGCGCGTCCTGGTCCATCCAGGGCAGGCGGTTCGCGTGCTCGCCGAGATAGGCGAGCACGCGCCCCTCGATGTCGAGCGCGCGCCAGCGATTCATATCGATCAGGAGGACGCCGGCATTGAAGTACGGCTCGTCGGGCGCGAACGAGATCGCCTCGGCATCCAGGCTGAAATGATCGCGCACGGCCGCGAGCACCGCCCCGTCCAGGGGCGTGCGCCAGAGCGGCCGAACGTCGGCGCGGACGATCGTGTCCGCATCGAGATAGAGGATCCGCTCGCAGTCGCGCGGGACGAACCGGCCGAGAATGATGCGGATATAGGTGCTCTTGGAGATGGACTGGGTGACCGGGAATGCGTCGAACAGCGTCTCGTCGAGATCGTGATAGGCGATCCGGACGTTGCCGAACGCCGCCGTGACCGCGTCCATCACGCGGTTCGAGAGCACGCGGTCGCGCGCGAGCATCGCGATATGGACCTCGAAGCGCGATGCCGGGTTGCTTCGGAGCATCGACGCGAGGCTGATGCCGAGCTGGCGCAGGTAGTTGTTGTCGAGGCAGTAGAGCACTCGGATCGGCGTCTCGGGCGATTGGGGCATGCCTTGTCTCCTTGCCTGCCGGGCGCGGGCTTGCTCGCCGGAGGGCGCCTCAGGCCGAGGCGGCTCGCGCCGTAGGGCGCGATTTCAGGAACGAGCGTCCGCCCTCGGCGAGGGCCGCGCGATAGGCGCTCCACGACAGTTTGCCGCGCCCCACGAAGTAGAGCCCGACGAGGGGCTTGCGCAGGAACTCGCGCATCAGCGCGGGCCTTAGCCGGGCATGGCGCGCGAGCACGACCAGGGCGCCCCGGAAGTACTTCGCGGCGCAGTCCTTGTCGGGCTCGGGATGGCCGACGAGAGCCCGGTCGATGATGCCGGCGCCCTCGGCACGCAGGAAGGCCCGGATGACGTAGTCGGTGTCCTCGCCTCCGCCGTTCGGCGTGCCGAGGCCGAGCTCCGGATCGAAGGGGCCGACGCGGCCGATGAGCGAGCCGCGGAAGAACATGTTGTTCGACGTCGAGACCCGCACGATCTGGCGGGCCGAGGCCGGCGCGACGGAGGCCGCGTCGAAGGGCCTCGGATCGGGATCGAGGGAGACCCGGCAGATCAGCACGTCGAGATCGGGGCGCTCGGAGAACACCGTCGCGAGCCGCGCCAGGACCGCGTCGGGCAGCCAGCAATCGTCGTCGGGGAAGCCGACGACGTCGTCCGGCCCGACCGCAGCCTCGGACAAGACCGTCTCGATCAGGCGGTTGCGCGCGGCCGAGATCGAGAGGCGGCCGGGCACCGCCGCGAGCGCGCAGCATGCCGGTGCCGCGGCCCGGACGCGCTCGAGCTCGTCCTGCGTGCAGTTCTGCAGGAGGATGTAGGCGCGCACCGGCAGGGACGCGCTGGCGTTGCGCTCGATCGAGTCGAGGAGGCGCGCGAATTCGGGTCCGCGCGGGCCTCTCATGTCGGTCGTCGAGATCAGGATGATGGCCATCGTTCCGTTCCAGGCTCCGCGTCGCGCGACGAATGGGCCGCTCAGGCCGAGTTCGAGATCAGGACGCGCAGCCCGATCCGGAATCTGAGGATCATCGCGCCGTAGGCGGCGACGGAGACGAGGAGCGCCAGCCCGCAGGCGAGGAACCATGCGCCGGGCGTGAGCTGCGGCTGCGCCAGGGTCGTGGCGGCGAGCGCGGCGAGAAGCGTCACCGGAACCGCGATGGCGAGCCAGGCGGCCGTCCGCGTGAAGGCCTGCTCGCGCATCGCCATCGTGCCGTACAGGATGAGCGCGGCGAACTCGGTGAGCGTGACGGCCAGGAGGAAGAGGTCGAGGTTCCGCTGCCAGGCCAGGCAGGCGGCTCCCGGCACGATCGACAGCGCGGAGAGCACCGAGCCGCAGGTGACGAGCCGGGTATTGCCGGAGGCGTAGGCCGCCGGCACGGGCAGCAGCATCAGGAACTTCACGCACACGCTCATGCCGGCAAGGCACATGAAGAGGCGCGAGGGCTGGTAGGCGGCGCTGAACACGAGCGCCAGGATCCGATCGCCGACGAGGCTGAGGCCGAGACCGTAGGTGAAGGCGAGGCACGACAGGCACCAGGCCCAGGTGTCGAACAGACTGGATGCGCCGCCGCGCTCCCGGTGCTCCACGAACAGCGGCAGGAACGCGCTCGTGAGGAACTTGGCGAGCACCGTGCGGGGCAGCGTCGCGGTCCCGTAGGCCACGTTGTAGAAGGCGAGGAGCGTCGGCCCGAGAACGCTGCCGACGAGGACACGGTCGCTGAGGCCCAGCGCGACGGCCATGCCGTTGACGACGAGGGGCCGGCCGAAGGACGCGGCGTCGCGGGCCGCCGCCCGGTTCCAGGCGAGCCGGTAGGGCAGCGGCGACAGCAGGTGGGACAGGAGGACCGTGGTCAGGGTGGTGGCCAGCATGCCCCAGATCATGCAGGCGAAGCCCCCGGCCGCTGCCGCGATCGCCACCGTCACGGCGACGCCCACGACCTGCGCGCTCCCGAGCACCACCGCCTCGCGCCAGAACACGTAGCGGCGCATCATCTCCTTCACGCCGAAATTCTCGAAGCCGCGGAGGAAGGCGATCAGGCCGAGAAGGGCGTAGATGCCCGCCGAATCCCCGGCGTGGAAGGCGCGCGCCACGAAGGGCGAGATCGCGACGAGGATCAGCGCGAGCACGCTCGCCCGGACGAGCGCGAGGCTCTGCAGGGTGCCCATCAGGACGGTCGGCGGAACCGGCGTGGTCTTGCGGACCGCGAAGATCGGCAGGCCGAAATCGGTCAGGACCTCGATTATCCCCATCACGACCGAGAGCGAGACGGCGAGGCCGAACTCCTCGGGTGAGATCAGGCGCGCGAGAGCGATGTTGCGCGCGAAGGGCAGCAGAGCCTCGAGGAGGTTCGCCGCGAGCAGCGGACCGCTCGAGCGGAGCTTGCCCTGCGAGTTCTCGGCCGAGGTCTCGGCCAAGGTCTCGGCCATGCGTCCGCCCGCGCTCCCTGCCCCTGCCGGACCCGAGCCGCTCACGAGGCCTGGACTCCGAGGGCGCGCAGCATGAGCGGGTCGAGGCTGCGCCGGTCGTTCGTCGCCGCGAGGAAGCCGAACTCGGCTGAATTGTCCCACAGGGCCCAGCCCCAGCCGCGGCGCTCGAAGCTCTCGCGGGCGGCCCGGACCCAGGCGAGCCGCGCCTCGAGCGGGGCGGCCCGCACGTAGACGCCGAACTCGCCGACATAGACGGGCAGCCCGCCATGCCGCGATTGCCAGAGGGAGAGCCGGTCGAACTGCGCCTCGAGCGCCGCGCGGCTGAACTGCCCTTGCGCGATCTGGTCGCGCACGAAGCCGTGCGCCTCCGCATCCCGCGTCGCGGCCGCGGCGGCGGCCTCGGCCTGGTCGGCGGCGACGGGCCAGCCGAGGCCGGAGACGCGGCGCGCCACGTCCCAGCTCCACGTCGTCGCCTGATGCGTGAACAGGAGGGGTGCGTAATGGTGGATCGTGTAGACGAGCCGGCGATCCGGATAGGGCTCGCGCGCGACGAGGTCGTCGATGCCGCTCCAGGCGCCGCCGTTGACGATCACGGCCTGCCGAGCGCCGGCCTCCCGGATCGCGGCGAGCGCCCGCCCCTGCAGATCCCACCAGGCCTCGCCCTTCAGCGGCTCGGGCTCGTTGAGGATCTCGATGATCGTCCGGTCGGGATCGCGGGGTGCGAGCGCGCCGGCGAGGAGCCGCCAACGCGCCACGAAGTCGTCGGCGCCGCCCCGCGTCAGCAGGCCGTCCTTGGCGTTGCCGACCGGATGGAGATCGACGACGACGGCGAGCCCCGCCGCGGCGATCCGGTCCAGAGCGCCGGCGAGCTGCGCGAGGACGGGCTCGACCAGGGCCGGCGGGCCGTCCTTGGCGAACAGGATGGCGGGCTCGACGCTGAGGCGGACATGGTCAAAGCCCGCCGCGGCGATCCGCCCGAGCTCGGCCGGTGTCACGAAGCCCGCGAGATGAGCGGCGCCGTAGCCGTGGCTGCTCTGGGCGAACCAGTGCGACAGGTTGATGCCGCGCGCGAGCGGCCCCGGCCGCGCCTGCGCGCGGGCTCGACCCGGGGCGAGGGCCGCGGCGGCAAGGCCGGTCAGACCCGCGACGACGCCGCGGCGATCGGGGTGGGAGGGAGAGGGAGACATGTGCACGCTCAATCCGTCGGGAGCGCCGGCACCTCGGTGTGCAGCGCGACCTCGATCGTGTCGCCCGGCATCACCTCGGTGTCCTCGGTGGCGGACTCGTTGCCGCCGCCGTTCGAGGCCGCCCGCACGATCCGGATCGCGGGCTTGGCGCCGCCGCCGCGGGCGAGCTGCGAGCGGATCACGCCCGTGTAGGTGATCTTCTCGCCGACCGCCTGGAGGCGCGAGCGGATGCCGTCGAGGTTGATGGTCGCCTCCTCGAGATCCTTCAGGATGTCGGCGCGGCGTTCCTCGTCGAGACGCCCGATCTTGCGCTGCGCCTCGTCGCGCTCGCGCACGGTGTTCGTGAGCTGCACGCCGGTCTGCAGGGATTGCGTCGCCGAGAACAGGAACAGCCGGCGCGCCTCGGAGAGGCGCGTCATCGGCAGGTTGCCGCGCTCGGAGAATTCCTTGAGCTTGTTGTAGTCGTTGGTGTCGGTCTGGACGTTCTCGTCGTCACGGCCCTGGCGCGCCCTCAAGAGCGCGATCTGGTCGTCGGCGACCTTCACGGCCTTCTGCAGGTAGGCCCGCTCGGCCTGCAGGCGCTCGTTGGCGAGGCCGAGCTGCTGGCGCGCATTGGCCCGGACCTCGTCGAGCGCCTCCTTGGGCAGGGGTGCCTGCGTCATCTTCTCGAGCGGCTGCAGGCCGGCCTGGTTCATCTGCGACTTGAGCCGCCAGATCCGGCCCTGCTCCTTGACGTACTGCATCCACAGCGACTGGTAGTCGTTGCGCAGGTCGGCCCCTTCCAGGAACGGATTGTTCATCCGGAAGCGCATGATCTCGTAGCCGCCCGCCAGCGCCACCGCCTGCCGCACCGTGAGGCCGGGCCGGTAGGTCTGCTCGCCGGGCTTGGTCACGTCCCCGTTGAGGTAGACGGGGCGATACTCCGCAATGGTGAGCGTCACGGCGTCGGGAGCGATCGCCGTCACCGCCTCGCGCCCGTCCGGGGCGCGCTGCTGGACGAGCTTCTGCGAGAGCTGATCCTTCACGAGCTTCTGGGCGCCGGCGAGATCGAGGCCTGCGACCTTTACCGGCCGGATCATCGGAAGGGTCACCTCGCCGTCGCGACTGACGAGGCTTCGCTGCTTCAGGTCGGGCAGACCGGCGACCGCGACCTCGAGGACGTCGCCGGCCTGGATCCGGTACTCGGCGCAGGCCCGCGTCGGCAGCGCGAGCAGGCAGAGCCCCGCCGCGAGGCTGCAGAGGCTCCGCTCGATCGACGTTCTCATCGGAGATCCCTTCGTGGTGGCGGATGCGGTCGGCGCCGCGGGCAATGCCCCGTATTCGCGTTGATCCGAGTGCCGCCCGCCCGGCTCGGCCGGGCGGGCGGCCCGTGTCAGTAGGCGGCCGAGCTGAAGATCGTCTCGCGCGCGGTCGCCAGCATCAGGCGGCAGTCCAGGGCAAAGGAGGCCGTTCGGATGTAGTCGAGGTCGAACGAGATCCGCCGTTCCATGTCCGACGTCAGGGGCGTCTCGCCGCGCGAGCCGCGGACCTGAGCGAGACCGGACAGGCCTGGGCGGGCTGCGAAGCGCTTGGTGTAATGGGGGATCTGCGCCGCGTAATAGGCATCGTGCGCCATCGCGTGCGGGCGCGGCCCGATCAGCGACATATGCCCCTGCAGGACATTGAGGAGCTGCGGCAGCTCGTCGATGCTGGTGCGGCGTATGAAGCGTCCGAGCGGCGTGATCCGCGGATCCGTGCGCGTCGCCTGCTGCACGGTCCGTTCCTGGCAGCTGGCCGCGTACATCGAGCGGAACTTGAAGACCAGGAACGGCACGCCGTCCGCGCCGGTGCGGGATTGTTTGAACAGGACCGGGCCTCGTGACGTCACGCGAACCAGCGTCGCCACAATAAGCAGCAACGGCAACAAGAGAAACAGCAGAGAAAAAGCAACGATTACATCGAACATCCGCTTCGTGCGCGAATTTAAGTACGGACTGACGTAATCCGCATGTGCGTGGACGGCCTGTATTCGAATGCGTTCAGGACAGAAGCGATCATTGTCAGCGTGTATGGCACCAGAAAAACTTGAGCGATCTGAGCTTGCGAACTGCGTAGCGGACGACAGCGAGCGTATACGCGCGACTGAAGGCGGCACGGACATCGGTTGGCCCTCAAGCGTTGAGCGATGGTTAACCACTAGAGGGCGGGAGCGGTCCCCGTCAATCGTTTTTGCGCCGCAGCATGCGCTTGACGGTACGTTTTCGTGCGTTAATTTGCGTCAAAACAGCGCGTTTTGCACACATTTCTATCACGTGACAGAGACTCGGACGGTGAATGAGGCTCTAATTCGCCGACTAGTCACGGATTTGAGAGGAACCTTGCTATGATATTATTCTCACGCGCGAGATGCGCCCGCCAAATCCGACGATGTCGACCGAACTATGCTTTGGAGATCGTCGCAATCTGTACGGCCGATCGCTCGGGCCCGCGGACGAGATCACTATAAGGCACGGGCAGGCGCGCGTTAACAACGCAGCTGCGAGATGGTTCCCGAAGATTTTTGGCCCTCCCACCGCCGTCGATCAGAACATCGCGACGGCCAGAAACGAAATTGCAAATCGGGCCTTTGGAGAGCCTGCCTGAACGTATTCGAACTCAGAACGAACGTGTTGTCCTGCAGTCCCAAAGGAAATGCGGCGATAATGCGCTGATGTTTGACCGCAAATGGCTATTTTTGTTGCAACGCAGCGAGACGTCGAACAACATTTGAGCGTGCATTTTGGCAAGGCACGTGTTGAAACAGCTCAGCCATCGCGTCTCTTGGCACGGATCGTGCCGTGGCAGGACGTCGCGCATCGCTCGAATGCGATGTAGAGCGCGGGCATTCGAAAGGTCAGCCGCCGCCGATGCTGTGGGCGCCTGGACCGCGACGAAGCAACGCAGAGACGAGCGGCCATCAGAACCGTTCGCACATGCGAAAAGCCGATGGCGGGCATGATCAATGGCGGGCGGCACACCGGTGCCGTTCGGCTTGGAGGCTACGCGGAATGCGAGAATTCCAGTGGAACGAGGCGACGATCCGCAGCATCGACCGCACCGATGTCTTCGTCGAGGCGCCGGCGCCGAATCCGCCGCTCGCGGCCCTCGGCCCGAGCCTGCGCAAGCATTGGCGGTCGATCGTCGCGATCACGGCGCTCACGCTCGCGGCCGCCGGCGCCTACCTGGTGCTGGCCTCGCCGCAATTCACCGCGAGCGCGCTCGTCCTGATCGATACCAAGAGCAACGCTAACCTGCGCAACGCGCCGACGCTGACCGATGCCAACGTGGAATCGGCCAACATCGAGAGCCAGGTCGAGATCCTGAAGTCCGAGCGCATCATGCGGCGGGTGGTGGAGAGCGAAAATCTCGCCGACGACCCTGCCCTCATGGGCGGCCCGGTCGAGCGCGCCATCGCCGAGGTGATGGATAGGGTCAAGTTCTGGAAGCGGCCGATCCCGACGATGCCGGGCGAGGACCCCAAGGTCATCGCCGCCGCGCGGGCCCTGCAGAAGCTCACCTCGGCCAAACGGCTCGGCCTGACCTACGTCGTTGAGATCTCGACGATCCTGCCCGATCCGGTCCAGGCGGCGCGGGTCACGAACGCCTACGCGGCGGCCTATATCGACGACCAGATGCGGCTGCGCGAGGAGACGGCGCGGCGCCTCAGCAAGATGCTGCAGGAACGCACCGACGAGTTGCAGTCGCAGGCCCAGAAGGCCGAGCGCGCCGTCGAGCAGCTGAAGTTCTCGGGATCCCTCGAGGGCGAGAGCTCGGCCTCCGCCCGCGTCACGCTGAAGAACCTGGAAAGCTCGGCCCAGACCTATCGGGTGCTGCACGACAAGTTCCTCGAGCGCTACGCGGAGACGTGGCAGCAGCAATTCCTATCCCTGCCGGATGCCCAGGTCGCGAGCGCCGCCTACCCGCCGCTATCGAAGAGTTCGCCGAAGACCCTCCTCATCCTGGCCGCCTCCCTGTTCATCGGCATCGCGCTCGGCGTGCTGCGGGCGATCATCCTGGAGCGGCACGCGATGGGCCTGCGTGCCTGACGCCGCCGCACGGGCGGCGCCCTGCCGCCCGCGCCACATCGATTCAAGCGTGGAGACCGCGGAATGCTGAATGGCGTCGACATCCTCGGTGTGTGGGTCCAGTCGGGCCCGGTGCACAACGTGGTCGATCACATCGACGAGCGCGTCGAGCAGCGCGACGCGACGCGGGTCGCATTCCTGAACGCGCATCTGTCGAATGTCTGCTCGGGCAACGAAGCCCTGCGGAACCGGCTCGGCCAGTTCCTCGTGCTGAACGACGGCGTCGGCGTCGACATCGCCCGCCGCGTCCTGCACGGGCGCGCTTTCCCGGAGAACCTGAACGGGACGGATTTCGTCACCGCCTATCTCGACCGCACGAGCCACGATCTGCGGCTCTTCCTGCTCGGCGCCAGGCCCGACGTCGTCGAGAAGGCCGGCGCGATCGTTCAGGAGCGATGGCCGCGCCACACGGTGGTGGGCACGCATAACGGCTTCCTCGACGCGGCCGACGAGGCCTCGCTGCGCCGGACGATCGCCGCGGCGCGGCCCGATCTGATCCTCGTCGGCATGGGCAATCCCCGTCAGGAACGCTGGATCGCCGACAACGTCCCGGGCGTGTGCCTCTGCGCGATGGCCGTCGGCGCGTGGTTCGACTTCATCACCGGCACGGTGCCGCGGGCGCCCGGCTGGATCCGCCGCGCCCGCCTGGAGTGGATCTACCGCCTGTGCATCGAGCCGCGACGGCTGGCGAGCCGCTACCTCGTCGGCAACCTCCTGTTCCTGGCGCGCCTCGGTCTCGCGCGCGTCCGCCTCGGGCGGTTCCAGGAGGGCTGAGGGCGGCGTGGTGACAGGGCGGTATCGCGGCAGGAGGCAGCGTCAGGTGCAGGCAGGATGAGCATGACCGGGACAGCCGCGCGTCAGCCCCTGATGCCGACGCTCGCCACGATCAGCCTCGCGGCCGTCGCGGCAGCGCTCTGCGTCGGCGCCTGGATCGAGCAGGATTACGCGGCGCTCGCCATCGTCCTGGCGACCCTGCCGCTTCCCGTCGCGATCTTCGCGACGCTTCAGGCGCTGAATTGGAACGGCCGCTACGCCTTCTATCTCGGCATCGCCGTCATCGTCCTGCAATGCGCCAACCTGCGGGTTCGCGACATCGACGACAAGTCGATCGACGGGCAGATCCTCATCAAGCTCGCCTGCATCGCGCTGATGACCGTCATGGCGGCGACCGGCATGCTGAAGCGTGCCCCGGTCAGGCAGCCCGCGGATATCGTCCTCTGGGTGCTGTTCCTGATCTATCAGATCCTGACGAGCTTCATCTCGCTGCAGCCTCAGACTGCACTGGTCGAGACGTTCTCGAATCTGGCGGCGTTCCTGTTCCTATACCATTTCGCTAGGCTGCTCGGCGCCGACAACCTCGTCAAGGCGCTGATCGCGGCCTGCTTCATCCTCTGCGTCGTCTCGATCGCGGCCTATTTCCTGGTGCCGCAGCTCGGCCGCATGAGCGACTGGGTGAACGGCGCCTTCGTGCCGACCTCCCGTCTTCAGGGCGTGCTCGGCACCGCCAACGGCGCGGGCGCCGCGGCCGCGATCGGCATCCTGCTCACCGCGCTGCTGTCCGGGATCCCGTGGCGGCGGCCCCTGTTCTGGGTGCTCGTCCTGCCCTTCGCGTTCTGCCTCGTCATGAGCAACAACCGCATGTCCCTCGTGGCGATGGGGCTCGCCTTCGCGTACGTCTACCTCGTCCGCGGGCAGGTCGGGGCGAAGCTCACGGTCGGTCTGCTGGTGGCGTCGATCGGCCTCCTCGTCTTCGCGAGCTTCGGCGACGCCCTGCTCAGCAGCGTCTCCCGCTCCGGCTCCGCGGAGGAGATCACGAGCGGCACGGGCCGAACCCGGATCTGGGCGGTGGTGCTCGAGCTCTGGACCGAACAGCCCCTCTTCGGATACGGCGCCGGCTCGGCGAAGTTCATCCTGCCGCATCACCCGCTCCTGTTCGCGGCCGCCGCGCACGCGCACAACCTCTACCTCAACATCCTGTTCGCGGGCGGCGCCATCGGCCTGGTGCTCTTCATGCTCAGCCTCGGCGCGACGCTGCGACGACTCTGGAGCGAGCGCGCCCACGCGATCATCGCCCTGCTGATCTTCGTCCTCATCTACGGGCTCACCGAGCCCACGATCGGCGGCCTCGTCGCCTACCTGCCGATCAGCTTCTTCTCGATCGCCTTCCTGTCCCTGGCCCGCCGGCAGGGGCGGCCGAAACCGGCGGGGCCCCGGGCGAGCCGCTCGCCGTTCCGCTTCGACGATCCGGGCGGGGTCCCCGCGTGAGGGACGGGGCGCGTCGCAGGCGCGTCTCCGCATCGGAGGCGATGACCGCGACGCGGATCAGCCGCGAAATCCTGCCGGCCATCGGGGGGGACCATGGAACGTCAGCGCATCACCGAGTTGGACCTGATCAGGGGATTCATGCTCGCCAGCATGGCGCTCGACCATGGGACTTCGCTGACGCGGTTGATGGGCAGGGCCTCGCCGAGCGTCGTCACCCTCTCGCAATTCCTGCCCTCGTCGACGGCGGAACTCTTCTTCCTGCTCAGCGGGTACCTGTTCGGGCACGCGCGGCTCGCGCAGGCCGAGGCCTTCAACCGGCAGATCGTGCGGGATTCCTGGTATCGCGCCTGGCAGCTTTACGCCTACAACGCCGTGACGCTGGTGGTCATCGCGGCCGCGCTTCACTGGGCGCAGCCGGTCCTGATCGAGGCCAGCCGCTTCGGGCGGATCGCGACCGACCCGTTCGGCGGCCTGCTCGATTTCATGCTTCTCCAGACCGCTCCCTTCGGTCTCGACGTCCTGCAGGTCTACATCGTCTTCCTGATGCTCGCGCCGGCCTTCGCCGCCGTGATGTTCTGGCGCCCTCCCCTCGCCGTCGGGTGGCTCGCAGCGACATGGCTCGGCATGCAGGTTCTCGAGCACACGATCGGGTTCGCGCATGACGAGACGATCGCGATCAACCTGTGGTCGTGGCAGAGCCTCTTCTTCGGCGGCATGATCCTGGGCGCCGGACGGGCTTACGGCCCGATCGCCGGCACGATCCTGCGCAGGCCGGCCGTCGTCTGGGCGGCGGGCCTCGTCGTCGCCGTGCTGATGGTGCTGACGATCGGGCAGCGCTACGCGCACTGGCTCGGCTTCCCGGGGCCGCTCTGGACGATCCCGTCCGCCGACCGCGCCACGCTCGGGCCGGTGCGGGTGCTGAGCTTCCTGAGCCTGCTCGTCCTGATGATCTGGGTGTCGCGCCGGTTCGAGCTCGTCGACACCCGGATCGGCCGCCTCTTCACCCTTCTCGGCCGCCATTCGCTCGCGGCCTTCTGCGCGAGCAATGTCGGTCTCTACGGGGTCGCCCTCGCCTGGCAGCAGACGGGGCTCGTCGCGGTCTACGTCGCGGCCGAGGCCCTGCTCCTGGGCTTCATGTTCGCCTGGGTCGCCTTCACGGACGCCTTCGCGCCTCGGCGGGGCCGTGCCGCCGACCGCGTGCCATCGGAGGCACCGCAGGCCAGGCGGGACGCAGGGGGCGGACGCCCGTTGCCCCTGCAACGGACGTTTCCCGCGATGTGAGCCGGGACGGCCGGACGGGTCCGGCTTCCGTCCCTCAGAGATCGGCGGGCGCGTCCGGCAGCGCAGCCCAGCGGACGGGCCGCACCGGCCGCCCCTTGGCGTCGCACCAGCCCGGGCCCGCGCCCGAGGCGCTCCACCGGACGATCTGGATCTGCTCGTCCCCATCGGCGCCGGGGCAGAAGGCCAGGATCGGCGGGCTGCCATGGCCGCGCGGAGCCACGTCCATGATCTTCCACGCCACCTGCGGCGCATCCGCGGCGCGCAGGTCTCGCGCGAAGTCGAGGCGCCGGTCGAGGGCCGCGACGGCCTCGTTCAGGGCGGCCTCCCTGTCCCGGCCCGGGCCGCCCGCCGGGCGCGGCGCCCCGACCGTCACCGAGAAGCCGTGGTTCAGCCAGCCGAGCGCCAGGATAGTGATGCGGTAGCCCGGGTCCTTCACGCCGTTCCAGGGCCGTCCGTCCGCCTGGCAGGGCGGATCGTAGAACGCGATCATGGGCAACCAGCCGCCGAAGACCGGCCAGCCCAGGAAGGTGCGAGACCGCGACGGTTCGGCCCGCGAATGCGGACCCGCCCCCTCATCGCGACGCGGGACTGCCATGGATGTCCTCTCGCTCTCCGGCCGGCCGAACGGACCATCGCCCGTCGCCGAGCGGGATCTCCTCGATTCCGCAGAGTGACGGCCGGCACACCGTGCGGTACTCGGCGCGATTCGACCGGTGATCTCCGCCGCTCGATCGTGCACATATGATAATGCACAGTCACCGGGATTGCATCCCGCAAAGTGATGCGTGCGAGAAGTCAGTCTGCGCAGACGCGCAATCATCGGATGCGTCCGAACACTTTCGGAGTAATCCGAGCGTCGATTTGCTGGCGATCGCACCGTCGACGAAAGAAGTCTTTCCTTCACGAAGTAAGCGAGCAGTGCAAAGGAATTTCACTCACGCCACGGGACGGGGATTCACTGACTGCTTCGTGCGCGGCGTGCCGACCTTCGTCGTTGCATGACGGCGAGGTCCGTCGACTACAGTGTGAGCCGCCCGCGACACACCGGCCAAGACATCATTTTCAGTACAGATCCGGACCATGGCGCCGGCCCCGGCCGGCTTCATCGTCAGCGCCGCGGGCCGCGCCGCAGGATCATCGCGGCGGCCGCGCTCAGGCCGGCCGCCAGGATGGCGGTCGGCAATGGGTGCAGGCTGCCGCGCGTGTAGGCGCTGCGCCGCATCACGTAGCCCGGATGGTCGCCGCGCGCCCGCCCGTCCGGCTTGGTGGCGTAGAGCGCGCCCTCGGGATCGCGCGGCCTCTCGCTGCGGCGCTGCAGGGCGGAGATGGCCGGGCCGAGGCGGTCGTAGGTATTGGGCGCCAGCGACTTGAAGGCCGACATCGCGCGCGCGGCGCCGCCCACGTAGATCTCGCGCCGCGGGTTCACGGCCGCGCTGAGGATCGCCTCCGCGACCTCGGCCGGCGGGTATACGGGCGGCGGCAGCTTCGGCTCGCGGTCGGTGTAGTTGCGGGCATGCTGCGGCAGCGGCGTATCGATCGAGGCGGGCTTGATCAGCGTGACGCTCACGGGCGTACCGGCCTCGAGGAGCTCCATCCTGAGCGTGTCGCTGAAGCCCTGGATCGCGTGCTTGCTCGCGCAGTACATGCCCTGCAGCGGGAAGGCGAGGTCGGCGGCGACGCTCGCGACGTTGACGAGAGCGCCGCCCCGCGCCTTCATCTGCTCCACCGCGACGAGCGAGCCGAGCACGGTGCCCCAGAGGTTCGTGCGCAGGAGCCGCTCGTGGTCGGCATCGGGGACGTCGGTGAGGCGCCCGTAGATCGTCAGCCCCGCATTGTTGACCCAGGTGTCGATGCCGCCGAAGGCCGCGACGGCGCGGGCGGCGATCCGCTCCACGTCCGCCCGCTCGCCCACGTCCGCGATCACGTGGACGGCCGATCCGCCCTTCGCGGTGATCGCGGCCTCGACCTCGGCGAGCGCGGCGCCGTTGCGGGCGGCGAGCACCACGCGCGCGCCGCGCTCGGCCGCCATCTGCGCCGTCGTCAGCCCGATGCCACTCGACGCGCCCGTGACGACGATGACTTGCTCGCTGAGAGGCTTCTTGGCATGCACGCGCGAGATCTCCGGCGGAGGGAGCCGGGAGGTCCCGGGCCGCTCCGGCAACCCGGAACTTGCTCGCAAGTTGCAAAAGGCATCTGCGACCATTGCGGCAGCGGCGGGCCGGAGCCGGCCGCATCCCCCGAATGGGGACCTTTGCAGTTCGGCAGCCGGCGCCGTATCAGGGCGCGCCCCCGATTCGAAACGCCCGCCGCCCGCCCTCAAGTCCGGAGCTGTCCCCCCCGATGCGGGAACCGAACGCGATCGATTTCTGGCGCGGGCTCGCCCTGGTGACGATCTTCGTCAATCACATCCCGGGAAACACGTTCGAGCGCTACACCTACTCGCAGTACGGGATCTCGGACGCGGCCGAGCTGTTCGTGTTCCTGGCCGGCTGGTCGATCGGCATCGCGACGCGCGGGCGAGACGGGATGCCGGAGCCGCGCCTCAAATCCGTGCTGCGCCTCCTGTCGCGCACCATCGAGGTCTACCGCGCCCAGCTCACCGTGATGCTGATGGCGCTCGCGATGATCGCCGGCACGGCCTTGCTGCTCGACAACCCGCTCATCCTCGAATGGCACAATGCGGGCACCTTCTTCGCCGACCCGATCCAGACCGTGGTCGGCGTGGTGCTGCTGACCCACCAGCTCGGCTTCTTCAACATCCTGCCCCTCTACGTGGTGCTGCTGGGCATCGCCCCGGTCTTCATCCTGCTGGCGCGCGTGAGCCGGATCGCGGCGCTGGCGCTCTCGGGCGGACTCTACCTCCTGAGTCTCGTCGAGGAATGGAACCTGCCGTCCTGGCCGGGCCAGGGCGACTGGTTCTTCGATCCGCTCTGCTGGCAGCTCCTCCTCGTCCTCGGCTTCGTGCTGCAGGACTGGAGCCGGCAATCGGGCACCCTGACGCTGTGGGCGCGGCGCCTGATCCCGGCGGGCATCGTGATCGTGATCGTCGGCATCGTGCTCTCGGTGCTCGACCTGCGTCCCGACCCGCTCTCGGTCCCCGAGCCGCGCCTTATTTTCACCTTCGACAAGACTTATCTCTCACCGGCACGCCTGATTCACTTCATCGGGGTGCTGCTCGCCTTTCACGCCGTGTATCCGGTTCTTGCACCGCGGATCGGGCCGGTGGTGAACTACTTATCCAGGCTCGGGCGAAACTCGCTCGCGGTGTTCTCGATGGGGTCGGTACTCAGCCTGGGCGGCCAGCTCTTGCGCTTCTGGACGGGCGGCGGCCTGTTGGTTGATATTCTGGTCATCAGTTCCGGCGTACTCGCCTTGGGTTTCGTCGCATGGTTCGTCGAATGGCGCTCCCGAAAGCCACGGGCCCGGGCATGAGATGGTCGAGGAGGCTCGGCGCGGCCGCGGCGCTGCTGGCGCTCGGCCTCGGCCCGTCGGGCGCGCAGGAGGCCCCGGCCCAGGCCAAGCCCACCATCGTCTCGCCGCCGACCGCGGCCGCGGCGCCCGGGACGGAGGCCCTCGATCCGAGCCTCTCCCCCGAATGCCGCGTTCCGGGCTCGAAGCTCTACACGCTCGCCAAGCTCAAGGCCGTCAAGGCCGCGCTCAAGGAGAACCGGCCGGTACGGGTGCTGGCGGTCGGCTCGACCTCGGCGGGCCCCGGAGCCTCCGCCACCTACCCGATGAAGCTCGAGACCGCGCTGGAGCGCTCGCTGCCCGACGTCGACGTCGTGGTGGAGGCCCGCGGCCTGCAGGGCGAGATCGCCTCCGGCGCGGCCGAGCGCCTGCGCACCATGGTGGCGGATGTCGAGCCCGACCTCGTGGTCTGGCAGGTCGGCACGCACGACGCCCTCGCCCGGGTCGAGCTCGACGCCTTCGGGGACGCCCTCGACGAGACCGTGAAGTGGATCAAGTCGCACGACATGGACGTGGTCCTGGTCGATCCGCTCTACACCGCGAGCCTCGCCGACGACGTCTACTACAGCAGCATCGTGCGCAAGGTGCAGGAGATCGCGGCCCGCGAGGGCGTGCCGCTGGTGCAGCGCTACGAGGCCATGCGCTATCTCTCCGGCCGGGCGGAGAAGAGCGAGGGCCACATGCTCGGCCGGCAGTTCCGCCTGAACGACCTCGGCCTGCGCTGCATGGCCGAGCACGTCACCCGCGCCATCACCCTGTCTCTGCTGCAGCCCGACACCACGGGCTCGGCCGGCGCCGTGCTCAAGCCGGACGCCTCAGCCGCCCCCACGCGCGAGGGTGCGGCGCGGGCGGCCCCCGGAAATGGACCGCAGGTGAACCCGACGCCCGACGCGCACTGAGCCGCGCTCGATCGCCCGCCATGCCCGCGCCGTGACGCGGGAAGACCCATCCGTGGCGCGCACGGGGCCAGGCTGAAGCCGCGCGGCATTCCCGATCATCGGCCGCGCACGCCGCGGCGCGGAAAGACGAGTGTTCGAACAGACCACGCTCTCGAACCGCGCGCGGGCGTTTCATCGCCGCGCAGCGAGCCCGGAGGCTCGCCGTCCGGCCGGAGAGCGGTCGCCCGGCGGGCGCAATACGAGCCCCCGTGAGGCGTTTACGCTCTCGCAAGTGTGCCGCCGATAAGGATGGGCGTCGGGCTGCCTGCGAATTTCTCGTTGGGAGAATCCGCACGGGGCCATCATGGCAGCGGGTTTGACTCTCGGCAGAGCGCTCGGCCGCCTCAGGGTGATGCGCACGAGCGCGGCGCGGGCGGCCCTGGCGGTCTTCGCCATCCGGATCGCCGGGGCGGCCTTCGCCTACGCCGCGCAGGTTCTGATGGCGCGCCTGATGGGGAAGACCGAGTACGGCATCTTCGCGACCGTCTGGGTCTGGACCGCCATCATCGGACATTCCTCGACGCTCGGCCTGTCGCAGGGCGCCTGCCGCTTCCTGCCGGCGCATCAGCAGCACGGCGACCTCGCCGCCGCCCGCGGCTTCCTGGCCGCCGGCGCGCTGGTGACGCTCGCGACCGCGATCCTCGTCACGCTGGCCGGCCTCGCCGTCGTCTGGGGGCTGGGCACGGTCCTGGCCTCGCCCTACGGGTCCGCGATCCTCATCGCGGCGCTGCTTCTGCCGCTCTTCGCCGTGCAGGATTATCTCGAAGGCGTCGCCCGCAGCCAGAACTGGGCCGTTCTCGCCATCGCGCCGCCCTACCTGATCCGGCAGGGCCTGATCATGGTCCTGATGGCGACGGCGGTCCTTCTCGGCGCCCCGCCGGAAGCCTGGGTCGCGGTCGTCTGCACGCTGCTCGCCACGGCCGGAACTGCCCTGATGCAGGGCGTCGCGGTGCTGGCGGGCCTGCGCCGGACGCTGCCGCGCGGGCCCCGCCAGTTCCGCTGGCGGACCTGGCTCGGCGCCTGCCTGCCCATCGCCGCGGGTGACCTGGCGAGCGCGGGCTTCCTGTTCGTCGACGTGATCGTGCTGAGCTTCCTGATGCCGGCCGCCGCCGTCGGCATCTACTTCGCCGCGACCCGCATCCAGCAACTCGTCGTCTTCGTGCATTTCGCCGCCTCCGCCGCCACGGCCCAGCGCTTCAGCGCCCTGCATGCCCGCGGCGACCGGGGCGGGCTGCAGCAACTCGTGCGCCGGCAGGCTCAGGCCACCTTCCTGGCAACCGCCCTGGTCGGCCTCGCGGCGATGCTGACCGGCCCGTGGCTGCTCGCCCTGTTCGGGCCCGAGTTCGAGCAGAGCTTGCCGATCCTCGCCATCCTCATCACCGGCAGCATCGTCGCCAGCCTGTTCGGGCCCGGCGAGGATCTCCTGACGATGCTCGGCGGCGAGCGCCTCTGCGCCGGCATCACCGCCGGCATGCTGGCCCTGGCCGCCGCGGCCTGTGCGGTCCTGGTCCCCTGGCTGGGGCTCGTCGGCGCCGCGCTCGCGCTCGCCGGCGCGACAATCCTGCGCGGGCTCGCGACGGCCGTCGCCGCGAGAGCGGTCCATGGTCTCGCCACGCCGGTCTGGTCCCGCCAATCGATCGGGGCCGCGCGATGATTGCGCTGCCCCGCGCCGCATCCGCGCAGGTCGAGATCGTCGAGGCGGATGCCCTTGCCCGCGAGGCCGACGCCTGGGACGGGCTTGTCGCCCGGGCCTGCGACCCGCACCCGCATTTCAGCCGGCGCGCGATCGCGGCGCATCGGGCGGCGGGGCTGGCACCGGACGACCTGCGGATCGTCACCGTGCGGCGCGGCGGCAGGCTCGCTGCCGCCCTGCCCTACCGCCTGCGCCGCGATCTGAGCGGCCTCGGCGGGCTCGTCGCGCAGCCCTTCCTGTCGCCCTTCGTGACCGCGACGCCGCCCCTCGTGGCGGACGACGAGGACCTTGCGGCCACCCTCGCCGCCCTGGTCGCCGGCCTCGCCGCCGCATCCGGCGGCCGTGCCTGGCGCTGGCGGCTCCTGCCGGTCGAGACGCGGCTCGGGCAGGCCCTCCTCGCAGCGATGCGGGAGGCCGGCTGGACCTGCGGACGCGTGGCCGCGTTCGGGCGCCCCATCCTGGAGCGCCGGGCGAGCCACGACGCCTTCCTCGACGGGCATCCGCACCGGTCGCGCTTCAAGGATCTGCGCCGCCGCGAGCGGCGCCTCGCCGAGGCCGGCCAGGTCGCCTTCGAGACGGCGACGAGCGGCGACGCGCTCGCGGGCGCGGTCGAGGATTTCCTGGCCCTGGAGCGGGCGGGCTGGAAGGGTGCGGCCGGCACCGCCATGGCCTGCCGGCCGGAGAGCGCGGCGCTCGCCCGCGCGCTCTTCGCGCAGGCGGGCGGCCCGGTGAGCCCCCGCGCGGACATCCTGCGGCTCGACGGCCGGCCGATCGCCGTCAGCCTCGCGCTCGTGGCGGGCGGCACCGCGACGCTGTTGAAGACCGCGTTCGACGAGAGCCAGCGGGCGCAGGCCCCGGGCCTCATCCTCGAGGCCGGCATCGTGCGGGCGCTGCACGAGACCGCCTTCGCCGACCGCCTCGACTCCGCCACCCTGTCGGGTTCGGTCCTCGAAGGCCTCTACCGCGAGCGCGAGATGATCGCGGAGGTGATCGCGGTGCCGCCGGGCAATGCTCTCCCGCTCGATCGCCGCCTGCGCCTCGCCCGATTCGAGCACGCGGCCCGCGCGGAGGCGAAGCGCGTGCTGCGGCGGCGCTAGAGCATGCTGCGAGAAAGCGGCAACGGCTTCTCGCTCAGAGCATGCTCTAACTGATTGAACCGGTCATGTTTTCTGCGTTTTCGCCGATCCGGTCGGAACGCAGCATGATCAAAGGCGGATCGGCTCGCCGCCGCGTCCTCTCACCCCGGCGGCAGCACCTCGATCTGCAGGCCGCCGTAATAGGCCGCGAGATTCGCGATGTCGGCGTCGGAGAGCTCCTTCGCCACCACGTTCATGATCTCGTTCCTGCGGGTGCCGTCGCGGTACTCGGTCAGCGCCTTGACGAGGTAGGGCTCGACTTGGCCCGCGAGGTTCGGCGCCTCGGGCAGCTTCGAGAGCCCGTCCATCCCGTGGCAGGTCTGGCAGGCGACCGCCCGCTTGCGGCCTGCCGCCGCGTCGCCCGCCCGGGCGGCGCCGGCGGCGAGGAGGAGGGCGAGGCTCAGGCAGGCGGCGCGCAGCATCGCGGGATCACTTCCCCTCGTAGGAGATGCGGTAGATCGCCCCCGCTGTATCGTCGGAGACGAGGAGCGAGCCGTCGAGCAGCACCGCCACGTCGACCGGGCGGCCGAGATACTCGCCGTCGCCCGTCAGCCAGCCTTCCGCGAAGGGCACCGGCTGGCCGGCCGTGCCGTCCTTGTTGACGGGCGCGAACATGATGCGGGCGCCGATCGGCTGGGTGCGGTTCCAGGAACCGTGCTCGGCCGTGAAGATGCCGCCGCGGTATTTCTCGGGGAACATCTTGCCGTTGTAGAAGGTCATGCCGAGATCGGCCGCGTGCGGCGGCAGCTCGGCCTGCGGGAACACGACGTTGTTCGGCGGCGTCGCGTCCTTGTACTCGGTGGTGCGGACGTGGCCGCCGCCGAACCAGGGGAAGCCGAAATTCTCGCCCGCCTTGGTGGCGCGGTTCAGCTCGCCCGGCGGCTTGTCGTCGCCCATCCCGTCGACCTGGTTGTCGGTGAACCAGAGCGCCTTGTCGGCGGCACTGAAATCCATGCCGACGGAGTTGCGCACGCCGGTGGCGTAGACCTCGCGGTTCTTGCCGTCCGCATCCATCCGGATGATGCCGCCGACGCCGGTCCGGGCGTAGAGCTCGAGCTTGTCCTGGGGCGGCACGTTGTAGGGCTGGCCGAGCGCGATGTAGGTCTTGCCGTCGGGCCCGACCCGGCAGACCCGGGCGGTGTGGTTGTAGCTCTCCTCGGAAGCCGGGATCAGCTCGCCCTGCTTGACCAGCACGCCCGCCGCGACGTCCGGGTTCTCGTAGAAGAACTCCGCGGCCGGGAAGGCCAGGACCCGGTTCTGCTCGACGACCGTGAGCACGCCGTCGCGCGAGAAGCAGACCCCGTTCGGCACCTTGAAGTCGATGCCCGGCGCGAAGGCCCGCACCTCGTCGGCGACCCTGTCCTTGTCGCGGTCGGTCACCGTGTAGACCTTGGTCTTGCGGGTGCCCACGAACACGACGCCGGCATTCGGGCCGATCGCCAGGGCGCGGGCGTCCGGCACGATGGCGTAGAGGTCGATCTTGAAGCCCTCGGGCAGCTTCACCTTGCCGAGGATGCGCCGGATCGCGTCGGCGCGCTTGCCCGTCTGCGGGATCTCGGGCGCGGCGGCGGTGCCGGTGCTCTGGAAGTTCTGCAGCTTCTCGAGGTCGTCGGCCTTGGCCTTCGTGGCGGCCGGGGCCGCTCCCTGCGCGAGGGCGGGCGCCGCGAGGCAGGGCGCGAGGGCGGCGCCGGCGAGGAGCGCGGCGAGGGCTGGCAATCGCATGGAGATCCTCCCGAGGCCGCCCTTGGAGGCCGGGCGGTCCCGGGGAGTGATAGGCCGCGCAAGCGGAGCGGCAAGGGCCGCGGGTGACGCGGCGGGCTGAACTTTTCGTCAGGCCACCTTGCGCGGCACCAGGCGCTCGCTCGCCAGCGCCTCGTCGGCCCCGGACACGCCGGCTTCCGTGTACTCGGCATCCTCGTTGACCCGCCAGACGTCGTGGCGGCGGTGCCCCGCGAGGATGTTCTCGACGGTGAGCATCGCCGTCATCATGGCATGGTCCTGGTTGTTGTACTTGTGCATGCCGTTGCGGCCGACGAGGTGCAGCGTCGGGAAGTCCCGCTCGAGCTCGAGCCGCACGGTCGCGACGTTGTCCCGGTAGGCATCGTCGTAGACCGGATAGGCCTTCGGCTGGCGCACCACGCAGGCGTCGACCACCTCCTCCGGCGCGATCAGACCGATCCGGCCGATCTCCGCCTTGGCCAGCGCCACGAGGTCGGCGTCGGACGAGGCCCAGAGTCCGTCGCCCTCGAAGCAGAAATACTCGAGCCCGAGGCAGGTGAAGCCCTCCTCCGGCACCATCTCGGGCGACCACGAGCGGAAGTTCTGCACGCGCCCGACCATGACGGAGGGGTCGTGGATGTAGATCCAGTTGTCGGGGAAGTCCGCCCGCGACCGCGCGATCAGCGCCACGGTGAGGAAGTCGCGGTATTGCAGGGCGCGGGCGTTGAAGGTGCTGAGCGGCCGCGGCTTGATGGCGTCCACGAGGTCGCGCACGGGGGCGGAGGAGACGAGGTTCCGGGCCGTGTAGGTCTCGCGCGAGCCGTCGCCGCGGATGACCGAGACGGTCCAGATGCCGGTGCCGGAATCGTAGCTCAGCCCGTCCACGCCCCGGTCGAGGAGAACGCGCCCGCCCTGGTCGGCGATCCGCGCGGCGGCGGCCTCCCACATCATGCCGGGGCCGCGGCGCGGGTAGCGGAAGGATTCGATCAGCGTCTTGATCACCGGCTCGCCGGGCTTGCGCCCCGCCCTGCCCTTCAGCCCGAGCGAGCGCGTGAGCGCGTCGCGGATCGCGGCGCCGAGGTCGAGCCCCTTGATGCGTTGCGCGGCCCAGTCGGCCGAGATCGCGTCGCAGGACATGCCCCACACCTTCTCGGTGTAGGTCTTGAAGAAGATCGAGAACAGGCGCTCGCCGAACTGGTTGCGCACCCAGTCGTGGAAGCTCCTCGCCTCCGGGATCGGACGGGCGCGGGCGTAGAGGTAGGAGAGCACGCAGGCCGCGCTCTGCAGGATGCCGAGATTGCCGAGCGCCTCGAAGGCCTTGAGCGGATAGGCGTAGTACTTGCCCTTGTAGTAGATCCGCGACAGGCGCGGGCGCTCGATGAAATCGTCGGGCAGAATCTCGTCCCAGAGGTCGACCACGGCCTTCGACTTCGAGAAGAAGCGGTGGCCGCCGATGTCGAACAGGTAGCCGTTATGCGCCACCGTGCGGCTGATGCCGCCGACCTGGGTGGGATCGCGCTCCAGCACCAGGACATCGCGGCCGTGCTTCGACAGCAGGTATCCGGCCGTGAGCCCGGCCGGGCCTGCGCCGATAACCAGCGTCTCGGTGTGGTAACTCATCCGCCGCTCCGGCTCGCAACGCGGCGCCTGGCCCTATCGTGAGGCCCGCGCGAGGAAATTCTGCCCCGCGGATGGTTAAGGAAGCGCTCCAGCCGCGCCCGGCCGCGCTTGACCCATCCTTAACCGCATCCCGACAAGCTTGGCCCCCGATCTCGGAGAGATGCGATGGGCGGGAAGGCGAGCGGGCGCGCGGGAGCCGCCGGAGGCGTGCGATCGTGAGCGCCCGCTCGCCCGCCGTCCCGGCCTCGCGCATCGATCCGCGCGTCGTGCTGTGGCTGGCCGTCGCCGTCTCGGCCGCGACCCTGTTCCCGCTCGCGGACATTCTCGGCACGATCGACCACCTGCGCGTGCGCGACCCCGACGACGCCATGCGGCTCGCGGGCGTGCGCGACCTCATGGCCGGACAGGGCTGGTTCGACAACACGCAGCACCGCTTCCTGCCGCCCGCCGGCGTGCCGAGCCACTGGTCGCGCCTCGTCGACGCGCCGCTGGCCGGCCTCATCCTCGCGCTGACGCCGCTGGTCGGGCGCCACTTAGCGGAAGGGCTGACGGCGGCGTTCTGGCCGCCCGTCCTGCTCGGCGCCTACGCCCTCATCCTCCACGCCGGAATGCGGGGAAGCCTCGGCCCGCGCGCGGCGGCATGCGCGGTCCTGGCGGGCCTGCAGACCATCGGCGTCACCGTCCAGTTCGCACCCGGCCGGGTCGACCATCACAACCTCCAGCTCGTGGCGATGCTCGGTCTCGGCTTCTGCATCCTGCGGGGGGGCGCCCGCGCCGGCGCCCTCGCGGGCGTGCTCGCCGCGATCTCGCTCGCGATCGGCCTCGAAGGCCTGCCCTATCTCGGCCCGGCGGCCCTGTTCCTCGTGGCCGACTGGGTGCTGCGCGGCCGCGCCGCGCTGCCGGCGCTCGTCGGCTTCGGTCTCGGGCTCGGCCTCGCGGCGCCGCTCCTGTTCGCGGCCCAGACGGCACCCGCGCTGTGGACGGCGAGCGCCTGCGACGCGCTCTCGCCGCCCTGGCTCTGGCTCGCGGGCGGCGGCCTCTCGGCGGCCCTGGCCTGCGCGTTGCTCGACGCCCGGCTGTCCGGTCCCGGCTCCCGGCTCGGACTTGCGGCTCTCCTCGGCGCCGGCATCGGCCTCGGCTTCGCGGTCCTCTTCCCGTCCTGCCTCGGGGGGCCCTTCCCGGACATGCCGGATCTGGTGCGCGAGCGGTGGCTGCTGACCGTCAACGAGATGATCCCCGTCCCGGCCTACCTCGCCCGGGGGCAATGGGAGGTGCTGGCCTTCTACGGGCCGCTCGCCGCCGCCGCCCTGGCGGCAGCCTGGGCCGCCTGGCGGGGCCCGGCGGAAACCCGCCGCTTCGCGCTCGTCGCCTGCCTGTTCCTATGGCCGGGCCTCGTCCTCGGCTGGGTGCAGTTCCGCGGGACCTATCTCGCCTCGGGCTTCGTCCCGCTCGTGGCCGGCCCGGCGCTCGAGCGCGCCGCCGCAGGCCTCGCCTCGGCCCAGGCCGCCCTGCGGGCGCGGATCGGCGGCTGCCTCCTCGCCGCCTCCCTGCTGAGCCCGGCCTGGGTGGCTGCGGTGAGCGCCGCCGCGCTGATCGGAGAGCCCGAGGCCGCGCCCGACGGCTCGGCCTGCCAGTCCCACGCCGCCGTGGCGCCGCTGGCCGCCCTGCCGCCCGGCACCGTGCTGGCGCTGGTGCGCATGGGCCCGGCGATCCTCCTGCACACGCCGCACAGCGTGGTCGCCGCACCCTATCACCGGGCGAGCGCCGGCTTGCGCGCCGCGATCGAGGGCCTCGGCGGGAGCGAGGCGGACCTGCGTCGCCACGTCGCCGCGCGCGGCGCCACCTACCTCGTCGCCTGCCCGGGGCACCCGGCCGCCGATCTCGGGGCCGAGCCGGCCTTCGCCACCCGCCTCGCGGCGGGCACGGCGGCGGCGGACTGGCTCGAGCCCGTGCCCGTGGCGGGCACGAATCTGAAGATCTGGCGGGTTCTTGAACCGACGCGGGTTGAGGCAGCCGAGCCGCTCCGCTGACCCGCGGGCCGGCGCCTACTTCACCACGCGGTCGAGGCGGTTGTTGACGAAGAAGTACAGCTCCTTGGCGCCGGGCTCGTTGTAGAGCACCTGCACCTCGCGGCCCGCCCGGCCCTCGCCGACGAGGACGTCGGTCGGCGGCTTGCCCTTGAGCCGAACGAGGTCGCACTCGCCGATGCCGGGCTCGATCGCCGCGGCGCCGGTCGGCGCGGGCCCCGTGCAGCTGCCGTCCGGCCCGAGCACTGGCCCGGTATAGGCCGGGGCCGCCGGCGGCGGCGCGGGCCTGACCGCGGTCGCGACCGGCGCCCGCCTCTCCTCGGTGCCGGTGCAGGCACCGAGGCCCGCGACGACGAGGATGGCCGCGGCGCGCATCGGGATGGGAGGAACTCTTGCGGTCACGGCATGTCCCTGGGGCTCTCGGTCCGCGGCGCGCCGGCCTTCGGCTCGATGGCCAGCCGCGACTTCAGCGCCGCCGCGTAGAGGTTGGCGACGTCGCGCCGGAAGGCGGCGCGGGAATCGGGGCGTGAATAGAACATGTGGCCGCCCGGGTATACGGCCAGGCCGAGGCGCTTGTCCGACCCGTAATCGGGGAGCTGGTCGATCAGGAGCTTCGAGACGAAATAGGGCGTCACGAGATCCGTGAAGCCGTGCGCCACCAGCACCCGCAGGTTGCCGTCGAGGGCGAGCACGCCGCGCAGCGCGCCGACCGCCTCGGGCGCGCTGCGGCCGGTCCCCCAGTTCCAGCCGCGATTGACCGCGCCGTTGAGGAGCTCGTAGCGCATGTTGGGCACGCGCCAGTTCAGCTCGCGGGCGTAGAGCTCGATCATGGCGCTCGTCAGCGGCGCCTGGATCGCGGTGAGCAGCGGGTCCTCGAAGCCCGAATGCGGAGCGGTCGGGTCCGGGTCCCAGCCAGTCACGCCCGTGTCGTAGGCGCTGGCGACACGCCCACCGGCCCGGTCGATCTCCCGCTGCACGCTGTGGGCGGTGAGACGCCCGGCCTGTGCGCGCACGAAGGCCGGGTCGAGCCCGGTGAGCGCCGCGACGCGCTCGGACAGCCGCGCCACCGCGGCCGCGTCGCCCGGCCCCTTCAGGAGGTCGGCCAGGTACTCGCCCGTGGCGTAGCGCTCGGTATCGGCGAGCGTCTCCCGGTTCGGCGCCCGCCCGCCCCGCTCCAGCGCCGCCGCCGCGAAAGAGGGCAGCCGCGTCACGTGCCCCCAGGGATTGGTGCGCGGCGGCTGCAGCCAGCCGAAATCGAGGACCGGCGAGAGCAGGACGAGCCCCGACAAGCCGACGCCGACATCCTCCTGCAGCTTCGAGGCGATCAGGGGGCCGCGGAAGCCGCCGTAGCTCTCGCCGACGTAGAATTTCGGCGCGCCCATGCGCTCGTTGACGCGCAGGTAGCGGGCGATGGCCGCGGCCAGCACCGAGGCGTCGGCGTCGATCGACCAGTAGCGCTTGTTGTCGCCGTCCGCCGCCCGGCTGTAGCCGCTGCCGACGGGATCGATGAAGACGAGGTCGGTGAAGTCGAGCCAGGTGCCGTCGTTCGCGACGAGGGAGACGGGCTGCGACGGGCTGATGCTGCCGCCGTCGGTCGGGAGCCGCCACGGGCCGATCGCCCCGATGTTGAGGTAGGCCGAGGCCGCGCCCGGCCCGCCATTGATCGCGAAGGTGACGGGACGCTGCGCCTCGCCCTGCCGGGGCGGCCGGGTATAGGCGATGTAGGCGATCTCGGCCTGGAGCTTGCCGGCCTCGTCGACGAGGGGCAGGCTGCCTGCGGTCGCGGTGAAGTCGAGCTTGCGCCCGTCGAGCAGCGCGACGCTGTGCTCGGTGACGGAATCGGGCGGGAGCTTGCGTCCCTCGGGGCCGCGCTCCGGCGCCCGCCGCGCCTCGGCCGCGGCACCACCCTGCGGGGACCCTTGCGCGGCGAGCGGGAGCGGAGCGGACGTAACGAGCGCGAGGGCCGCGGCGAGCACCCTGGCCTTCGCCGATCGCGCGCCCGATCCGCGCCGCGCCCGCCTCTCCCGGACGGGAGAGGTCGAACCCGCGGGAGCGGACCGGGTAAGGGGTTCGCCCTGTCCGGAATGGTCGCATCCCTCACCCCAACCCTCTCCCGAACGGGAGAGGGGGCGCGTCGCGCCCGCCACCGAGGCGACGAGCCCCGCAGGGGCCTCGCGGCCCGAGGCCGCGAGGACGCGGGACGGGCCGGCGCCGACCGACCGACGGATCCGCACGGCGAAAGCTGGGACAGGCGATCTCATCGGAATCCTCTCGAGCGGGCTCAGGCCTTCTTCTGCCAGCGCCCGGATTCGTCCTGCTGCCAGTAGGCGACGGCGTGGCCGCTATCCTTGGCCTCGCGCCACTGCTCGCGGGCGCGCAGGAGGGCGTCCTGGTCGCTGCCGTCGAACAGGATGCAGATCCGCTCGTAATCGCCCGCATCCGGCGGCAGCTCGGCGCCCTCGACGAGAAAGCGGATCGAGGCGGCGTTGGGATTGCCCTCGCGCAGCGTCAAGACCACCGGCTGGCTCGCGGCGTCGGGGTCGCGATCGGTGCCGTGGGGCAGGAAGCTGTCGTCGCTGTAGGTCCAGAGGTGGTCGTCGAGCGCCTGCAGCCTCTCCTCGCTCGCGGCCTGGATCGCCGCGCGCCACCGGCGCTCGAGCGAGCGCTCGACGAGGTTCGGCAACACCTTCTCCAGGGGCTGCCGCTGCATGTGGTAGAACAGGATCTCGGTCACGGTTCCCGACAGATAGGTCTGGCCCGCCCGGATTGTAGCGCAAGGCCGCCGCCCGAGCGCCGGACCGAGCGTCGCAGCACCCCCCTCAGACGAGCCGGCTCTGCTCGATCGCGGCCGCGACGAAGCCCTTGAACAGCGGGTGCGGCTCGAAGGGGCGCGACTTCAGCTCCGGGTGGAACTGCACGCCGATGAACCAGGGATGCCCCTCGTGCTCGATCGTCTCGGGCAGGAGCCCGTCCGGCGAGGTGCCGGAGAAGCGCAGGCCCTTGGCCTCCAGGCGCTCGCGATAGGCCATGTTGACCTCGTAGCGGTGCCGGTGGCGCTCGGAGATCTCCGTGGCGCCGTAGATCTGCGCGATCTTCGAATCGGGGCTGAGGCTCGCCTTGTAGGCGCCGAGCCGCATCGTGCCGCCGAGATCGCCCGCCGCCGCGCGGCGCTCCAGCTCGTTGCCGCGCAGCCATTCGGTGAGGAGCCCCACCACCGGCTCCGGCGTCTCGCCGAACTCGGTCGAGTTGGCGTTCTCGATGCCCGCGAGCGAGCGCGCCGCCTCGATCACGGCCATCTGCATGCCGAAGCAGATGCCGAAATACGGGATCCTGCGCTCGCGGGCGTAGCGGGCCGCCCGGATCTTGCCCTCGGCGCCGCGCTGGCCGAAGCCGCCCGGCACCAGGATGCCGTTGAGCCCTTCCAGGAACGGCGCCGGGTCCTCGCGCTCGAACACCTCGGACTCGATCCACTCGAAGTTGACCTTCACCCGGTTGGCGATGCCCCCGTGTGTGAGCGCCTCGGTGAGCGACTTGTAGGCGTCCTTCAGCCCCGTGTACTTGCCCACGATCGCGATCGAGACCTCGCCCTCGGGATTCCTCACGCGCTCCGAGATGGTGCGCCAGGTCTCGAGCTTCGGCTCGGCGGCGGCATCGAGGCCGAAATGGGCGAGCACCTCGCGGTCGAGCCCGGCCTCCCGGTAGGAGAGCGGCACGTCGTAGATCGACTCGACGTCGCGGGCCTCGATGACGGACGTCTCGCGCACGTTGCAGAACAGGCCGAGCTTGCGCCGCTCGTCGGCCGGGATCGGCCGGTCGCAGCGGCAGAGCAGCATGTCGGGCTGGATGCCGATCGAGCGCAGCTCCTTGACCGAGTGCTGCGTCGGCTTCGTCTTCAGCTCGCCGGCCGAGGGGATGTAGGGCAGGAGCGTCAGGTGCACGAAGGCGGTCGAGCCCCTCGGCAGCTCCTGGCCGAGCTGGCGGATCGCCTCGAAGAAGGGCAGGCCCTCGATGTCGCCGACGGTCCCGCCGATCTCGACGAGCACGAAGTCGAAGGCCTCGTTGCCCTCCAGCACGAAGGCCTTGATGGCGTTCGTGACGTGCGGGATCACCTGGATGGTGGCGCCGAGATAGTCGCCGCGCCGCTCGCGCGTGATGATGTCGAGGTAGATCCGGCCCGTGGTGATGTTGTCGGCGCGGGTCGCCGGCACGCCCGTGAAGCGCTCGTAATGGCCGAGGTCGAGGTCGGTCTCGGCGCCGTCGTCGGTGACGAAGACCTCGCCGTGCTGGGTCGGGCTCATCGTGCCCGGGTCGACGTTGAGGTAGGGGTCGAGCTTGCGCAGCCGGACCTTGTAGCCCCGCGCCTGCAGGAGCGCCGCGAGCGCCGCCGAGGCGAGGCCCTTGCCGAGCGATGAAACCACGCCGCCGGTGATGAAGACGTACCGCGTCATGGGCCCCGGTCCTTAACGAATGCTCGGTGATTTGCCAAACCGCAAAACGCCCGCGCCGCGCGATCCTTGTGGACCGCGCAACGCAAGGTTACGGCCTTGATGGTGAAGCGGAAATCGTTGCGCGGACGCGAGCCGAGGCTCGCCCCCGCGCCGCGGAGGGTCAGCGCGATTGCGGGGCCTCGGGCACGGCGGGCTGGGCCGGGGCGGCGGGAGCCGGCGCAGGAGCCGCCGGCGCGGCGGGCCCGGGCTGCGATCCGCCCTGCTGGCGCAGCGTGTCGAGGAGGTTGTCGGCATTGGGCTGGGCGGGCTGGCCGCCGGCCGGCTGCGCGGTGCCGGCCGCGCCCGACCCGTCGAGGATCGACTTCGGGGCCGCCGAGCGGTGCGAGAGCACGGCCAGCGTCATGCTGGTGGCGAAGAACAGGGCGGCTAGGATCGCCGTGGCGCGGGTCAGCGCGTTGGCCTGGCCGCGGCCGGTCATGAAGCCGGAGACGCCGCCGCTGCCGCCGCCGCCGAGGCCGAGCCCACCCTCCGAGCGCTGCAGCAGCACCACGGCGATCAGCGCGAGCACGATGAGGAGATGGACGACGATCAGGACGGTCTGCATCGGAATTCCGCAAAACGGCACGCGCGGTCGCCAAGGAGCACCCCAACGGCAACGGAACGCGTGCGGCGGGCCCGGCGGGAACAGCGCGGGCCTCGTACCGGGCCGGCCATTACACCAGTTGCGGCCCGCCGCCAACCGCGCCGGCGCCGCGGCGGGCCCGCGTCAGGCGTAGGCCGCGCAGATGCCCAGGAAGTCCTCGGCCACGAGGCTCGCCCCGCCGACGAGGGCGCCGTCGACGTTCTCCACCGACATCAGCTCGCGCGCGTTGGCGGGCTTCACCGAGCCGCCATAGAGGATGCGGATCTTCTCGGCCTCGGCGCCGACGAGCTTGTCCAGCATCTCCCGCAGGGAGGCGTGCACCTCCGCGATGTCGCGCGGCGTTGGGGTCAGCCCGGTGCCGATCGCCCAGACCGGCTCGTAGGCGATCACCGTGTCGCCCGCGGTCGCGCCCTTCGGCACGCCGATCGCGAGCTGCGCGCGCACGATGTCGAGGTGGCGGCCCTGCTCGCGCTCCTCCTTGGTCTCGCCCACGCAGATGATGCCGCACAGGCCCGCGCGGCGGGCGCCCAGCGCCTTGGCGTGCACGCCGTCGTCGGTCTCGTGGTGATAGGCGCGCCGCTCGGAATGGCCGACGATGACGTATCGCGCGCCGAGATCGGCCAGCATCTCGGCCGAGATCGAGCCCGTGAAGGCGCCGTTCGGCTTCGCGTGCAGGTTCTGGCCGCCGATGGCGATGGCCGAACCGTAGGCCGCCGCGACGCAGGAGGCGATCAGCGTCGAGGGCGGGCAGATCAGCACGTCGATGCGCTCGGCGAGCTCCGGCGAGAGGCCCTGGCGCACGCCTTCAACCACCGATATCGAGCTCCGGGTGCCGTTCATCTTCCAGTTGCCTGCAACCAGAGGGCGGCGCACCTCGCTCGTCATGTCATCCTCATCGCTACGCAAACGTCGCCCCGCGGCCTACCAGAGCAAGCTTGGGCGCGCAAACGCCGCACGGGCCGCCGCACGGCCTTTGCGCGGGGGCGCGGATGGTCTATCGCGGGCAACCCTGATCGACCGGTCCCGCCTCGGCGAGATGTGTGGTGTGCGGATGTCCCGCACCATGCCCCGCCCGGGCGGCTCCGCATAATTGGTGCCCGAGCGCTTCCGATGCTCCAGAACATGCGCAACGCCAGCCAGCACTGGCTCGGCAAGATCGTGATGACGATCGTCTTCACCCTGCTCATCGCGGGCGTCGCGATCTTCGGCGTCGAGGAATTCTTCCGGGGCGGCTCCTCCACGGCGGTCGCCACGGTCGGCAGGACGCCGATCTCCGCGGAGGCCGTGCGCGCGGCCTACCAGAACCAGCTGCAGCGCTACCAGCAGCAGCTCAAGCGCAATCTCACCCCCGATCAGGCCCGCGCGCTCGGCCTCGACCGCCAGGTTCTCTCGCAGCTCGTGACGGAAGCCTCCCTCGACCAGAAGACGCACGATCTCGGCCTGGCCGTGTCGGACGCCGCGGTGCTGCGGGCGATCCACGACGAGAAGAGCTTCCAGAACGCCGAGGGCCGGTTCGATCCGCAGCTCTTCTACCAGACGCTGCAGCGGGCGGGGCTCAACGAGGCCATGTTCGTGCGCGAGCAGCGCGCCGTGATCGCCCGTCTGCAGCTGGCCGAGGCCGTCGCGGCCGACATCACGGTGCCCCTGGCCCTGCGGGAGGCGGTGCACCGCTACTCCACCGAGCGGCGCGCCGCCGCCTACCTGATGCTGCCGGCCTCCGCGGCGGGCGAGATCCCGGCACCGACCGACGAGGAGCTGAAGAGCTATTACGAGGGCAACGCGGCGGCCTACCGGGCGCCCGAGTACCGCGGCATCAACCTGCTCGTGCTCGATCCCGACGCGCTGGCCAAGCCCGAGGAGGTCGGCGAGGACGCGGTGCGCAAGGTCTACGAGGGTCAGAAGGAGCGCTTCGGCGCCCCGGAGCGCCGCACCATCCAGCAGATCGTGTTCCCCGACGAGTCCGCGGCGGAAGCCGCCCGCAAGCAGATCGAGGGCGGCGACAAGCCGTTCGAGGCCGTGGCGATCGAGCGGGGCACCGACGCCAAGGACCTCTCGCTCGGCACGCTCAGCAAGGCCGAGCTGTTCGACCCGGCAGTGGCGGACGCCGCCTTCGCCCTGCAGCAGGGCGCGGTCAGCCAGCCCGTGAAGGGCCGGTTCGGAACGGTGCTCCTGCGCGTCACCGCGATCGAGCCCGCGACCCTGAAGCCCTTCGACGAGGTCGCCCCCGAGATCCGCAAGCAGCTCGCCCTGCAGCGCGCCCGCGACAGCATCGACACGATCCACGACGCCGTCGAGGACCAGCGCGCGAGCGCCAAGCCGCTCGCCGACATCGCGCGGGAGCGCAACCTCCCGCTCGTGTCGGTCGCCGCCGTCGATTCGCTCGGCAAGGATCCGCAGGGCCGGACCGTCGAGGGGATCCCGGACGCCGACACCACGCTCGCGGCCGCCTTCCGCTCGGAGATCGGCGGCGACAACGAGCCCCTGCGCACCAAGACCGGCGGCTACGTCTGGTACGACGTGACCCGGATCGACCCGGCCCACGACAAGCCGCTCGCGGAGGTGCGCGACCCCGTGGCGGCGGGCTGGAAGTCGGCCGAGACGGCGCGCCGCCTCGCGGCGAAGGGCAAGGACCTGTCCGAGCGCCTCGACAAGGGCGAGGCGATCGACGCGCTCGCCGCCGAGGCCGGGATCGCCGTGCAGAAGGCCGAGGACCTCGCCCGCAACCAGCCGAAGGGCGACCTCACCGCCGACATCATCAACCGCATCTTCGCGACGAACGTCGACAAGGCAGGCTCGGCCGCCTCCGGCGACGCGCGCGCCGTCTACAAGGTGATGGCCGCGACGATGCCGGCCTTCGTGCCGGGCTCGCAGACCGACAAGGCGATCGAGGCGAACTTCCGCACCGCGCTCTCCGACGACGTGCTCGGCGAGTTCATCGCGGAGGTTCAGAAGAGCGCGGGCGTCAGCGTCAACCAGACGAATTTCCGCCGCGCGATCGGCGGCGAGTACTGAGCCCGATGGACGCAGCCTACGACAGCTTCGCGGCCGGCTACGAGGCCGGCCGGCCGGCCCTGATCAACCTGACCCTCGTCGCGGATCTGGAGACCCCGGTCGCGGCCTTCCTGAAGCTGCGGGCCTGCCATGCCGGCCCGGCCTTCCTGCTCGAATCCGTCGAGGGCGGCGCCGTGCGCGGGCGCTACTCGATGATCGGCCTCGACCCCGACCTGATCTGGCGCTGCCGGGAGGGCCGCCCGGCGCTGGCCCGCGACGCGGACCTCGCGCAGTTCGAGGCCGACGCGCGCGCGCCCCTCGACAGCCTGCGCGCGCTCATCGCCGAGAACGCGATCGGGCCCGAGGATGCGGCCGACCTGCCCCCGATGGCGGCGGGCCTGTTCGGCTATCTCGGCTACGACATGGTGCGGGCCATGGAGCGCCTGCCCGAGCCGAACCCGGACCCGCTCGGGGTGCCGGACGCGGTCCTGGTGCGGCCGCGCGTGATGGTGGTGTTCGACGCGGTGCGCGACCTCATCACGGTGGTGAGCCCCGTGCGGCCGACCCCCGGGATCGGCGCGCGCGCGGCCTACGAGGCGGCCCAGGCGCGCCTGGAGCGGGTCGCGGCGGCGCTCGAGGGCCCGCTGCCGATCGAGGCGCGGGCCGACCTCTCGGACGTCGCCCGGCCCGATCCGGTCTCGAACACGCCGCCCGCCGACTACGCCGCCATGGTGGCGCGGGCGAAGGAGTACATCGTCGCGGGCGACATTTTCCAGGTGGTGCTGTCGCAGCGCTTCGAGGCGCCCTTCACCCTGCCGGCCTTCGCGCTCTACCGCTCGCTCCGGCGCACCAACCCGGCGCCCTTCCTGTGCTACCTCGACTTCGAGGCGTTCCAGGTGGTCTGCTCGAGCCCGGAGATCCTCGTGCGGGTGCGCGACAGCCGGGTGACGATCCGGCCGATCGCTGGCACGCGGCCGCGCGGTGCCACCCCGGCCGAGGACCGGGCGCTCGCCGAGGAGTTGCTGGCCGACCCGAAGGAGCGGGCCGAGCACCTGATGCTGCTCGACCTCGGCCGCAACGATGTCGGGCGCGTCTCGCGCCTCGGCAGCGTCACCGTCACGGGCTCGTTCTTCCTCGAATATTACAGCCAGGTGATGCACATCGTCTCGAACGTCGAGGGCGATCTCGACCCGGCTCACGACAACCTCGCGGCGCTGGCGGCCGGCTTTCCGGCCGGCACGGTCTCCGGCGCGCCCAAGGTGCGGGCGATGGAGATCATCGACGAGCTGGAACGCGAGAAGCGCGGCCCCTACGGCGGCTGCATCGGCTATTTCGGGGCGCGCGGCGAGATGGATACCTGCATCGTCCTGCGCACCGCGATCGTGAAGGACGGCCGCATGCACGTCCAGGCAGGCGCCGGCATCGTCTACGATTCGGATCCGGCCGCCGAGCAGCAGGAATGCGTCAACAAGGCCAAGGCCCTGTTCCGCGCCGCCGAGGACGCCGTCCGCTTCGCCGCACAGGCGCGGCGCGGGCAGTAGCGGGGCGTCGGATCCAAGGGTGCGCGAGAGCGCATCGGTGATACCATCGCCGGCCGATCCCTTCGGTGCGGGTGAGCGCACCGACCCGCGACCTTATCCTGAGGTGCCGCGTCGGCGGCCTCGAAGGAGAGATCCAGCGGCCCCTGCACGTGCTCGCGCCCTCCTTCGAGGCCTCCGCTCCGCTGCGGCACCTCGGGATGAGGCAGGGAATTCGGACCCCGCCCTCCCCCGGTCCGCGCGAGGCGAGCGTCGCGGGCGAGGCCCGCTCACGCCGCCTTGACGTCGCCGAGGAAGCTGCGCACCGTCCGGCCCAGCGTGTCCGAGTGGGTGGCGAGTTCGCGCGCTGCGCCGAGGACCTGGCTCGCCGCGGAGCCCGTCTCGCCCGCGCCCTTCCGGACCTCGCCGACGTTGCCGCTGACCTGCTCGGTGCCGCGGGCGGCCTCCTGCACGTTGCGGGCGATCTCCCGGGTCGCCGCGCCCTGCTGCTCCATCGCGGCCGCGACCTGCGTCGAGATGTCGGACATGGTGGCGATGGTCTCGCCGATGCTCCGCACCGCCGCGACCGCGCCGCGGGTGGCGCCCTGGATGGCGCCGATCTGGCCGGAGATCTCGTCGGTGGCCCGGCTCGTCTGGGCGGCGAGCTCCTTGACCTCGGTGGCGACGACGGCAAAGCCCCGTCCCGCCTCGCCGGCCCGCGCCGCCTCGATGGTCGCGTTGAGCGCGAGCAGGTTCGTCTGGCCCGCGATGCTCGAGATCATCGCAACGACGTCGCCGATGCGCTCGGCGGTCGAGGCGAGGGCCTGGATCGTCTCGTCGGTCTCGCGGGCGCTGGCGACGGCGGCCGCGATCTCGGCCGAGCGGGAGACCTGCCGGGCGATCTCCTGGATCGAGATCGACAGCTCCTCGCTGGCCGAGGCCACGGTCTGGACGTTGCCCGAGGTCTGCGAGGAGGCCGCGGCGAGGGCGACGGCCTGATGGTTGGTCTGATCGGCGATGCCCGTCATCGCGTGGGCGGTGGCCTCCATCTCGGTGGCGGCGACCGCGAGCCCGTCGGTGAGGCCGGTCGCGGTCGTCTCGAACGTCCGGGTGAGCTGGTCGAGACGCTCGGCGCGGCGCATCTTGGCGGCGTCCTCCTCGGCCTGGACAGCGGCGAGCCGGCGCGCCTCGACGGCGTTGTTTTTGAACACCGACAGCGCCCGGGCGAGCTGGCCGACCTCGTCCCGCCGCTGCGCGCCCTCGACCGCGACATCGAGGTCGCCGCCGGCGAGCCGGCCCATGGCGGTGGTCATGCGGCCGAGCGGGCGGGTAATGGCGAGGATCACGATCGCCCCGGCCAGCGCCACCGCGATCAGGAGCCCGATGAGGGAGGCCGCGATCAGGGTCGCGCCGGCGGTCGCGGCCGTCTCGGCCGCCGTTGCCTTGGCGTCCAGCAGCTCCTTGGCCAGCAGCTCGACGCGCGCGTTCAGCGCCTCGCGCAGCTTGCGGCGCGCGGGCTGGCCCTCGCTCCGCGTGATCGTCATCGCGGCCTCGTTCTCGTTCTTCAGGCCGAGCGCCGTCGAGCGGTCCAGGATCGCGAAATACTCCTCGATCGACCGGCGCATCCCCTCGATGACGGCGCGCCGCTCGGGCGTCTCGGCGAGCGCGATCAGGCGGTCGGTGGCCTCGAGGGCCGCGGCCTTGGCCACGTCCTGCCGCTGCTTGAAGCCGGCCATCTCGGCCGCGCGCGTCTCGATCACGATGTTCCGATCGAGCACCGTGGCCTCGGTGACGTTGAGGGCGGCCCGCATCAGATTCTCCAGGCGGCCGACCTGGACGTCGACGATCCGCTGCGCGTCGCCGGACAGCACCTCGAGCCTGCCGCGCGCGTAGAGGACCAGGCCGATCGTGAGCAGCACGGTGACGGCCAGGGGGATCGCGATCTTGGCGAGGACGCGCGCATCGTGCAGGAATTTCATGGTTTGTCTCGTTTGGATTCGAGCCAAATGCCGGGATCAGCGTCTTGATCGTTGCTTCCTATGAATAAAAACAAATTAAAATTCGCCTCTCCCTGATCGCCAAAGAGATGTTTTCGAGACTATTTTCGACCAATTTCAGAGCCATATTTGCGCAAGAAGAATTGAAAATCTCCAGGGACGAGGACCGTCCCGCATCGCGCGACGGGGAAGCCTCGGACGATGCCGAAATTTCTGGTTGTCGTCGACGCGCGCTGCCCTTGACCCGGCCGGCATCTCCGGTCAGACCCGCCCCATGGGAACCGCGCCGATGCCCGACGTCCTTGTCATCGACAATTACGACTCGTTCACCTGGAACCTCGTCCACCTGATCGGGCCCCTCTGCGGGTCGATCTCGGTGGCGCGCAACGACGCGATCACGGTGTCCGAGATCCGGGCGCGCAAGCCCGGCGCTCTCGTGCTGTCGCCGGGCCCCTGCACCCCGAACGAGGCGGGGATCTGTCTCGATGCGGTGCGGGCGCTGAGCGGCGAGATCCCGATCTTCGGCGTCTGCCTGGGGCTGCAGGCGATCGGGCAGGCCTTCGGCGGCGAGGTCGTGCGGGCGCCGAGCCCGATGCACGGCAAGGTCTCGACCATCCGGCATCGCTCGGGCGGCATCTTCCGGGGCCTCAACGACGCCTTCGAGGCGACGCGATACCATTCGCTGGTGGTGGACCGTGCCCGCTGCCCGGAGAGCCTGAGCGTGACGGCCGAGGCCGACGGCCTGATCATGGGCCTGGAGCACACCCGTCTGCCGGTCCACGGTGTCCAGTTCCACCCCGAGAGCATCCTGTCTCATCATGGGTCGCGGATCCTGCGCAACTTCCTCGAGATCGCCGCGGACTGGAACGCGGAGCGTGACAAGCGGCCCGCCGACGTGCATTGACGCGTGAGTATCGGGGGGCGGCCCCGCGCCCCTCCCTCATCGCTTCAGGCGCGCCGGGCGAATGGATTCCTTCAAGCCGTACCTTGCGAAGGTCGCCTCCGGTCTCGCGCTGGACCGCTCAGAGGCGCGCGCCGCCTTCGACGACCTCCTGTCCGGCGAGGTCACGCCGGTCCAGGCCGGGGCCTTCCTGATCGCCCTCAAGGTACGCGGCGAGGCGCAGGACGAGATCATCGGCGCCGTCGAGGCGATGCGGGCGCGGATGCTGCCCGTGCCCCCGGTCGCCGGGGCGGTCGACATCGTCGGCACGGGCGGAGACCATTCGGGCAGCTACAACGTCTCGACCCTCGCGGCGATCGTCACGGCGGCCTGCGGCGTGCCGGTGGCCAAGCACGGCAACCGCGCCGCGACCTCCCGCTCCGGCGCCGCCGACGTCCTGGCCGCGCTCGGGGTGCGGCTCGGTCTCGGCCCGGACTCCCTTGCCCGCTGCCTGCGGGAGGCCGGCCTGTGCTTCATGTTCGCGCAGACGCATCACGGCGCGATGCGGCACGTCGCGCCCGTGCGGACGCAACTTCCCGTACGCACGATCTTCAACCTGCTCGGCCCCCTGGCCAATCCGGCCGGCGTTGAACACCAAGTGCTCGGCGTCTCGGCCGAGGCCTGGGCCGAGCCGCTGACGCGGGTCCTGTCGGAACTGGGCAGCCGCCGCGTCTGGACCGTCCACGGCGCGGACGGCCTCGACGAGATAACGGTGACGGGACCGACATCGGTGGTTGCATTCGAGGATGGACATATTGTGCGCTTCTCGATCGATCCGCGCGAGGTCGGCCTACCGCTCCGGGCACTGGAAGATCTGCGCGGCGGTGATCCGGAGTACAATGCGCGCGCTCTCCAGGCCGTTCTCGACGGTGCGCGCAACGCCTACCGGGACATCGCCGTTCTGAATGCGGGGGCGGCGCTCGTCGTCGCCGGGGCAGCCGACACGCTTGCCACCGGCGTGGCGCGCGCCTCAAATGCCATCGATTCCGGCGCGGCAAGGGCGACGCTCGGCCGCCTTGTCACCGTCTCGAACGCGTGAGGGTTTCCGATGTCCGAGACCGCAGAGACAGCCGCCCAGACCGTGCTCGCCCGAATCGAAGCCTACAAGCGCCGCGAGATTGCCGAAGCGAAGCTTCGGACGCCGCTCGCGACGCTGGAGGCCCGCGCCGCGAAGATGCCACGACCACGGGGCTTCGCCGATGCCATCAAGGCCCATGTCGATGCGGGCCGGCCAGCTTTGATCGCCGAGGTAAAGAAGGCGTCGCCTTCGAAAGGGCTGATCCGCGCGGATTTCGATCCGGCCGCACTGGCGGCCGCCTATGAAGCGGGCGGCGCCACCTGCCTCTCGGTACTGACCGACGAACCGTCCTTTCAGGGACGGCCGGAATACCTGCGCGCGGCGCGCGAAGCTTGCAGCCTGCCGGTGTTACGGAAGGATTTCCTGTTCGAGCCCTATCAGGTCGTCGAGGCCCGTGCCTGGGGCGCCGATTGCATCCTCGTCATCATGGCCTGCCTCGACGACGCGGAGGCCGCCGATCTCGTGGAGACCGCGCACGACCTTGAAATGGACGTCTTGGTTGAAGTGCACGACGCCGAGGAAATGGCCCGTGCCCTTCCGCTCGGAACGCGGCTGATCGGGATCAACAACCGCAACTTGAAGACTTTCGAAGTATCGTTCGACACCGCGATCCGGCTTGCACCCAGCATTCCGCCGGACCGCCTTCCGGTCGCAGAGAGCGGGATCTCGAATCACGACGATGTGTTGCGGCTTCGCAAGACTGGGCTGCATGCGATCCTGGTCGGCGAGAGCCTGATGCGGCAGGCCGATGTCACCGCGGCGACGAGACGTCTGCTCTTCGGCGACGAAGCGGCGGCCTGAGCCTTCTGGCAGGATCAATAGGAATGACGGGCCTCACCCATCTCGATGCGAGCGGCTCGGCCAACATGGTCGACGTCACGGACAAGCCCGTCACGGCGCGCACGGCGCGGGCTGCGGGCATGGTGTTGATGCGGCCCGAGACGCTTCGCCTCATCCGGGAGGGCGACGCCAAGAAGGGCGACGTGATCGGCACTGCGAGGCTTGCTGGAATCATGGCCGCGAAGCGCACACATGACTTGATTCCGCTGTGCCATCCGCTGTTGCTTGCGAAGGTCCATGTCGAGTGCGAGGCGGACGACACCCTGCCGGGGCTACGCATCGTCGCCGAGGTCAAGGTCCAGGGCCCCACCGGTGTCGAGATGGAAGCGCTCACGGCGGTATCCGTCGCATGCTTGACGGTCTACGACATGGTCAAGGCCGTTGATCGCGGCATGCGGATCGAGGGCATCCGTTTGCTGGCGAAGGACGGCGGACGCTCCGGAACATTCCGCGCCGACGAACTCACGGGGTCGCAAGCGTGAGGGACCTCATGCCGGTCGCCGAAGCGCTTTCCCGAATCCTCGCGAGCGTGGCGTTACCGGTCGAGGCCGAGCAGGTATCTGTCGCGGAAGCCGGCCGGCGAACGCTCGCCGCCGACGTTGCGGCCCTGCGTACGCAACCTCCGTTTCCCGCCTCCTCCATGGACGGCTACGCCGTGCGCAGCGTCGATCTCCGCCAAGGCCCAACAGTTCTGCATGTCGTCGGCACGAGTGCCGCCGGCCATGGATTCCCGGGTTCGATCGGCTCGCACGAAGCTGTACGGATTTTCACGGGAGCACCGGTACCCATGGGTTCGGACGCGATCCTGATCCAGGAGGACGCCACGCGGGACGGTGCACAGGTCCGCGCTCGCGAGACCGTTGTACCCGGCCGGTTCATCCGGAGGCGCGGCCTCGATTTCAGCGAAGGCGAGATGCTGCTCCGAGCCGGAGAGACGCTCGACGCGCGTCGTCTTGCCCTCGCGGCAGCATCCGGTCACGGCCACCTCGCCGTTCGGCGCAGACCACGGGTTGCCATCCTGGCGACGGGAGACGAGCTCGTGGCGCCCGGGACGGTGGCCGCGTGGGACCAGATCATCGCCTCGAATGCGCTCGCGCTCTCGGTGCTGGTCGAATCGGCCGGTGGAATGGCGATCGATCTTGGCATCGCAGGCGATTCTCTGCCTGCCCTCGAAGCCGGAATCTGCCGAGCCCGCGATCTGCGCGCCGATCTGCTCGTCACCCTCGGCGGCGCCTCGGTCGGTGATCACGACCTCGTGCAATCGGCGCTCCTCCGCGAGGGACTGGACCTCGCGTTCTGGCGCATAGCGTTGAGGCCCGGCAAACCGCTGATGCACGGACACCTGGGACGCATGTCGGTGGTCGGCCTCCCCGGAAATCCAGTCTCGGCGATCGTTTGTGGAATTCTGTTCGTCGTGCCGGCAATCCGAGCGATGCTGGGGGATCCCGGCGCCGGCGCGGACAGAAGCGAACCGGCGACGCTGGGCCGGGCTGTTGCTGCCAATGACGGTCGCGCGGATTACATGCGCGCACGTCTCGACCTAGCATCTGACCGCGTGCCGATCGCCCATCCTGAGGAGCGCCAAGATTCCTCGATGCTCTCCGTCCTCGGACATTCGGAAGCGCTTTTGATTCGAGAGCCGCATGCTAAGGCTGCGAAATCCGGTGATCCTTGCCGCATCATCCGGCTTGATCGCAACCTGACCTGATCCCTCTCCGAGGCGAGCGCGCTGTTCCCGAGAAGGGCGTGCGACAACATCGAGAGACGCTCGAGAGTGCCCGCGATCGGGTATCTCGACGATCGCGGACATGCGGGACACGATCGAGAGGCGATTGCGTTTTATCTCGCTCAATCCGGGTCGATCGGCCTCAGACACCCGTTGCGATTGTGCCTACCACCGCGAACGGCTTCGGGGCTCGCAGGCAAACACATAATGGCTTCTAAAGAGATTGCCTCGGTCTGGCTCGCCACCCGCGGAAGGGCGCAGCTTGTGCGCGGTCGCTGCGCTCGGTCGTGCTATCTTGCGTGGCCGTTGCGACAACTTCACCAAGCATCGATGATATCAGGTGAGAGCGCTTAGTCTGTTGTGGAAAGCATTGCTTCCGCCAGGCAGAAAACATTCTGATGAAACAGTGAGAAAACTGGTGCTGCGAGAGAGGATTGAACTCTCGACCTCCTCATTACCAATGAGGTGCTCTACCACTGAGCTACCGCAGCAGGCCGGGGAGACGGTTCGGTGGGCGTTTCCGTCTGACCGGGTGGGGCATTAGCGGATTGGCGTCGGCTTGGCAATCGCCGGATGCAGCCTTTTGGTCATATCGTCGAATCCGACGAGCACGGGCTTCGACACCATCCCATTCACTCCGGAGGGCCCGCCTCGCGCTTGAGAGTCGCTCGGATGATTCCGGCAAGACCCGGCTCGACGACGGCTTCCGCCGCCTCGGACGGCGTGAACCAGCGAATCTCGCGCTCGTGCTGCTCGGGCCAGCGCTTCAGATGCTTGCGCACCTCGAGGGGGAAAACTTTGACTTGGCAAAGCACAGCGTCGCGGTTCTTGAGGCGCTTCTCGTAGAGATAGAAGCCGAGCGGACGCTTGCCGACATGCCCGATGACACCGGCTTCCTCGTAGGCCTCGCGGGCAGCCGCCTCGAACGGCTTACGGCCCTTCATAGGCCAGCCTTTGGGTATGACCCATCGCCGGCTTTCCCGCGACGTGACGAGCATCACCATGAAACTCCCGTCGGGCCCCCTGCGGAACGGCAGGGCGCCGACTTGCCGCCGCGGCTCGCGCTCACTGTCAACCGGGATTGCCGTCATGATGCAAAAATAAGACCCTGCGTCGAATTAGGACGGAGCGCTCTTCCAAAATTTAAGACGCATGAGCATCACTGATTTGGGCCGATTGTCGCCCGCACGTCAGCAAGGCTGTGGCATCCCGCGCTGACGAACGATGGCGGCCATGCTGCAGCAAGAGCCCGTTCAGGAGAGCCTGAACGTCCTGCGAGCGGTGCCTGTTCCCGCATTAGGCCTAAACAGCGCTTGGTCAAAATAGAAAATTTAACCGGCAAACGAAGAGCGGGGCACCGCTGGTATCGCTCGATCGGCATGCAGGCGGTTCTGGGAAGCCTGTCGCTCAACCGTTCGCGCTCAGGCTCTCGATAAGCTGATTGAGATCTGCCCGCATCGCTTGCACTTCGGGTTCGGTGAGGTTGAGCTGGCACATGACGGCCTGCCGCACGTCGGCCGCGTCCGCTTTCAAGGCGCGGCCGCGCGCGGTCAGGGTAATTTCCACCTCTCGCTCGTCGGTCTGGCGGCGGTTGCGCACGAGCAGGCCAGCGGTTTCCAATCTCTTGAGAACAGGCGTCAACGTGCCGGAGTCGAGGCGCAGGCGACGACCGATTTCTGAGACCGTAACGCCATCTGTCTCCCATAAAACCAACAGCACGAGGTATTGCGGATATGTGAGCCCAATTCGCTCCAGCATCGGGCGATAGGATTTCGTCATCCGATGCGCGGCTGCATAGAGTGCGTAGCAGAGTTGATTGTCGAGCAGCAGCGGATCCCTCAGCGATCCAGCTTTCTTGGGAGCATTCACCATAAACACCATGCCATCCGGCCGCACCGAGACCGCACGCGTCTGGCGCGAGCCTGTCCATCCGGCCACTCCTGCATAACACGATACGCGATGCCATGCGGTCAGGTATACGCAGAATTCTTCCGCACGCTCCGCGCGATCATGCGGCTTTGGCTGCCCTGGCGCTGGCGCTAAAGGCGGGGGTCGCGCTCTGTCGCGCATCGTACCCAGACGGTGCCCGACAACGGAAATCGACAACGCGCAGACATCCGATTTTAGAGCGATCCGGCCTGTCTCGCCTTGTGTCCCACCGAGAACTCGGCGAATCGGTGCATCCTACTCGGGAGGGCTTGCCAAGGGCGAGCGGAGCCTCTAGACACCGCTCCCGACCGGCGCGGAACACATTGCCTCGGTCCACCGCGCGCCCGTAGCTCAGCTGGATAGAGCACCAGACTACGAATCTGGGGGTCAGAGGTTCGAATCCTTTCGGGCGCGCCACTTTTCTTCGTGATCTGAACAGCTTAGCTGGGGTGGCGACAGTGCTATCGGTGCTTCGCGCACCGTTGGTCGCGCCTGTGTCGTGCTTGGCGCCGTTCTCGCGTCGGCTGCGGCACACGAAGCAAGATGTGGTGTGACTCAGGTACTTATGCGCCTGCTCCAAGACCTTTTCTCGATGTTCCGAACTGCTCCTGACACTCGGATTATGCATGACCCTCATACGCCAGGTCTGGGACGACTGCCGTTCGATTGCTTCCGCGAATGGCCCGCCGCTCAGGACGCTTCGTAACTGCGCAGGATGAGCAGCTTGGCACGCTCCAGTCCTCAGGTCTTGCGAGCGCGATCGGCAGGTTGCTGGTCCCGAAATGGCCTACCCACGACACGTCGCGCGTGAAGCCCGGCTCCAGGCTGTCTGCGGGGCATGAACGGCTCGATCACCGCCCATTGTTCATCCGAGAGCCGGAACAGGTCTGCCATCGCCACCTCCCTGCTGCAAAACGGTGGCCCTGAAACACGAAACCGCAGTGAACCGCACCCCGTTTTGACCGGACAGACAGGGTGCACTCCACGCAGCTTCCGCAACGCCCGGGTTCGGCTCAGACCTCTGAACTGCGAACTCACCGCTTTCATGTAAAGTCGCAGCTTCAGTGGAAATCCCTAGATCTCGGCAGGATACGCATGGTGCGGGGATGTCCATGCAGGCCGCGCGGTTGCTGGGGGTGGGTGAACTCATCCGCGCGCGTGCGTTGGACGGCGAGTTCGTGGTCTTCCGACAGCCGTGTCAGTTCATTGCTGCGATCAAACAGGCGTTCGGCCAGGAGGTGCGTCACGCCTTCACGGCTCTTCTGCACCCGTCCCTCGACGAGGAGGAGCCGGGCGCCCATGACCTGGCGGCGGAATCGCTCGAAAGTGCGCGCCCACAGGATCACGTTGGTGATGCCGGTCTCGTCCTCAAGGGTGATGAAGATGGCTTTGCCCGCGCCGGGGCGCTGGCGCACCAGGACGATGCCGGCGTTGCGGCAGAAGGCGCCGTCGGGGCGGGCCGCCGCCTCGGCGCAGGTCGCCACCCGCTCGGCCCGGAAGACTGGCCTCAGGATCGCCAGCGGGTGGGCCTTGAGCGAGAGCCGCAGGGCCCGGAAGTCGGCCGCCACATGGGCGCCGAGGGGCATCTCGGGCAGCTGCACATCTGGTTCCGGTCCGAGTTCGCGCGCCGCCGCCGCGGCGAACAGGGGCAGGGGCGGTCCGTCGGCCAAGCGGCGCACGGCCCAAAGGCCAGCGCGCCGATCAAGCCCCAGGGACCGGAACGCGTCTGCCGCGGCGAGCTGTTCCAGGGCGCGCCTTGGAAGGCGCGTGCGGGCGGCAAGATCCTCGACGTCGCCGAACGGAGCGCCGCGCGCCGCGGCGAGGCGCAGGCCATCCGCCTCGCCGAGACCCTCGATCTGGCGGAAGCCGAGGCGCAGAGCGAAATCCCCGCCGCCGTCGCGCTCCAGCGCGTTGTCGTGAAAGCTGTGGTTGACGTCGACCGGGCGGATCTCGACCCCGTGCTCGGCCGCGTCCCGTACGATCTGCGCGGGCGCGTAGAAGCCCATGGGCTGCGCGTTCAGGAGCGCGCAGGCGAACGCCGCCGGGTGATGGCATTTTAGCCAGGCTGAGATGTAGACGAGCTTGGCGAAGGAGGCCGCGTGGCTCTCCGGAAATCCATAGGAACCGAAGCCTTTGATCTGCTCGAAGCAGGCCTGCGCGAAATCCCGCTGGTAACCCCGCGCCACCATGCGCTCGACCATCAGCGTCTCGAAGGTCTCGATGGTGCCGACATTGCGGAAGGTCGCCATGGCCCGGCGGAGCCGATTCGCCTCCACGTCCGTGAACTCGGCCGCGACCATGGCGAGCCGCATCGCCTGCTCCTGGAACAGGGGCACGCCGAGGGTTTTTTCGAGCACCTTGTGGAGTTCGTCAGGATCTCCCTTTCCCGGAGCTGGGGACGGGAAGGAGACCTCTTCCAGCTTGGCCCGGCGGCGCAGATAGGGATGCACCATGTCGCCCTGGATCGGGCCCGGCCGCACGATCGCCACCTGCACGACGAGGTCGTAGAACGTCTCCGGCTTGAGCCGCGGCAGCATGTTGATCTGCGCCCGGCTCTCGACCTGGAAGACGCCGACCGAATCCCCCTTCTGCAGCATGGAGTAGACGGCCTTGTCCCCTTGCGGGATGCCGGCGAGGTCGTGATCGCCGAGCCCGTGCGCGCGCATCAGGTCGAAGGCCTTGCGGATGCAGGTCAGCATCCCGAGCGCCAGCACGTCGACCTTCATCAGGCCGAGCTCGTCGATGTCATCCTTGTCCCACTCGATGAAGGTGCGCTCCGCCATGGCGGCATTGCCGATGGGCACGGTCTCGTCGAGGCGCCCGCGCGTCAGCACGAAGCCGCCGACATGCTGCGAGAGGTGGCGCGGGAAGCCGATGAGGCGCCGGGCGAGGCTCAGCGCGCGGGCGATCAAGGGGTTGTCCGGATCGAGCCCCGCCTGGCGGACATGCGCGTTCCGGATCTGCGAGCCCCAGCTCCCCCACTGGGTCGAGGCGAGGCGGGCGGTGACGTCCTCGGTCAGGCCGAGCGCCTTGCCGACCTCGCGCATGGCGCTGCGCGGCCGGTAATGGATCACGGTCGCCGCGATGCCGGCCCGGTGCCGGCCGTAGCGGGAGTAGATGTGCTGGATGATCTCCTCGCGCCGCTCATGCTCGAAATCGACGTCGATGTCGGGCGGCTCGCGCCGCTCCTCCGAGATGAAGCGCGCGAACAGGAGGTCGTGCTCGTTCGGGTCGACGGCGGTGATGCCGAGCGCGTAGCAGACGGCGGAATTGGCCGCCGAGCCCCGCCCCTGACAGAGGATGCCCTTGTCCTCGGCGACCCGCACGATGTCGAGGATCGTCAGGAAGTAGCGGGCGTAGTCGAGCTTGGCGATGAGGGCGAGTTCCTCCCGCAGGAGCGCCTCGATCTTCTCGGGAATGCCGTCGGGATAGCGGATGGCGCCGCGCCGCCAAGTCTGCTCCTCCAGCCACGCTTGCGCGCTCCAGCCCGGCGGGACCGTCTCATCGGGATAGTCGTAGCGCAGCTCGGCCAGGGTGAATCCGATGCGGGCGATGAGGTTCTGTGTCTCCGCGAGCGCCTCGGGCGCCTCCCGGAACAGGCGCGCCATCTCCCGCGGGGGCTTGAGGTGCCGCTCGGCATTGGCCTCGAGACAGCGGCCGGCCGCGTCGATTGTCACGCCCTCCCGGATGCAAACGAGGACGTCTTGGAGGTCGCTGGCACCGGGCTCGTGGTAGAGCGCGTCGTTGACGGCCAGCAACGGAACGCGCGCGCCGCGCGCCAGGGCCTTGAGCCGGGCGAGCCGCCTGAGATCGTCACCGCGGCGGTGCAGGGCCGCGGCGAGCCAGACGGCGCCGGGCGCGGCCTCCGCGAGCTGCGCGAGAGTGGCGGGAACCCCGTCGAGGCGCCGCTCGGGCAGGGCGACGAGCAGGAGCCCGCCCGGGTCCGTGAGAAGGTCGTCGCGGCGAAGGATACAGGCGCCCTTCCCGGCGCGGCGGTTGCCAAGAGTGAGGAGGCGGCACAGACGCCCCCAGCCGGCGCGGTCTGTGGGATAGGCGACGATGTCCGGTGTCCCGTCGGCGAAGACGAGCCGCGCGCCGACGACAAGGGTGAACGCTTCCGCGCGACGCCTGAGCGCCTCCCGCGCGGCTGGATCGCCGGCCGTTGCGGGATGCGGGATTCGAGCGACCTCGCCGGGTCCCGACCCTTCGCGGATTGTCCCAGGCGGCGGCGCGCCCTCCGCCCGCAATTCCCTGAGGGCGCTGTGGGCCCGCACTACGCCAGAGACGGTGTTGCGGTCGGCGATCCCGATCCCAGTCTGGCCGAGCAGGAGGGCGGTCAGCACCATGTCCCGCGGGTGCGAGGCGCCGCGCAGGAAGGAGAAGTTCGTCGCGGCCGCAAGCTCCGCATAGGGCGGGACGGCGTCCCTCACGGGAACAGACCGTGCAGGTACCAGCGCGGGCGCCCGCTCTCGCGGCCGTAGAGCCCGGCGCGGAAGAGCCAGAAGCGGTGCCCTTGCGCATCCTCGACCCGATAATAGTCCCGCGTCGGCGCGTCGCCCGCCTCGCGCCACCATTCCGGGGCGATGCGCTCGGGACCCTCGGAATGGACGATCGTGTGAAGAACGCTCTGCCAGCGGAAGCGCAGGGGCGGCCCGTCGGGCACTTCGGCGAGGGTTTCGATGACTTGCGGCGGATCGAAGAGGTAAAGCGGCCGCGCCGGAGGCTCGCACGGCTCCGGTACGGGCCAGGGCATAGGGCGCGCCGGTGCATCCGCCGCCGGCACGAGCCTGGAACTGCGCAGCGGATCATGTGTGTCTGCCGCGGCGAAGCGGAGCACGCGAGCGGAGCCCAAGCGCGCCACGAGCCGGTCAACGAGATCGGAGACCGTGTCATCCGAGTCCGTCCCTCCGTCGAGGCGCGGCTGAAGCAGGTTGAGCGGCTCAGCGGCAGGGACGATGAGCCGGACGCGGTCGAAGCCGTAACCGGGATCGAGGGGATCGGTGAGCGCGTCGAGCCGCTCGCGCAGGAGGCGCAGGACCGTCGCGGCATCGCGTTGCGGCCGGCCCGTCCGAACCCCGATCCGCCGCACCGCACCGTCGCTGCGGAAGAAGCTAGCCTCGAACGCACGGCCGCCCTCGCCGGCGGCTTCGAGCTGCCGCGTGATCGCGCTGGCCAGCCATTGCAGCGCCAACTCGACCGCGGGCCGATGAGCGATGGGCTCGGCGAAGACTTGATCCGCCCAGCAGGCGGGACGAGGCCGCAGCGGCGTGATGCGGCGGTCTTCCCGGCCCTGAACCCGCCGCAGCCGCGTTGCCAAATCCTCGCCGAATCGAGCCGCCAGAGGCAGGCTCGGCAGGTCGGCGAGGTCGCCGAGGCGCTTCAGGCCGGCCAGCGACAGCGCCGCTCCGGTATCCGCCGGAAGCCCGAGCGCCACGACCGGCAGAGGCCGGATAGCGGCTGCCTCGCCCCCCGGCGGCACCACCGCAGCGCGGCCGAACCGAGCGAGGGCGCGCGCGGCATCCGGTGTGCCGGCGATGGTGGCGCGTGTCGCGAAGCCGGCTCGGCGGAAGCGATCCAGGCTCTCCCCGCGCAGCGCCGCCTCGCCGCCGGCAAGGTGATCGCAGCCGGTCACGTCGAGGATGAGCCCGTCCGGCGGATCGAGGGCGACGAGAGGCGTCCATCGCTCGCAGGACGCGGCCATGCGGCCGAGCAGCGCCGCATCCGCCGCAGGATCGTGATCGAACGCCTGGAGATCGGGGATGCAAGCGCGGGCATCGGCGAGCGTCTGGCCCCGACGCAGACCGAGGTCCATGGCCTGTCGATTGACGGCCGCGAGCCGCGAGGCGCCCCCGGCCTGCTCGACGAGGACGAGGGGCTCAGCCGACACGCCGCCATCGCGCATCGTCCTCGGCCGGATCCGGTCCGACGACAGGAAGGGAAACCACAGGGCGAGGTAGCGGCGCGGCTGCGGGTGTGTCGGCGCTTGAGAAGGACAGGCTGTCACGGTCCCATTCCAGGTGCCAAGTGCGCGGATTGAGCCCCGCCCGGTGACGCAGCAGGGCGGCAGCGAAAGTGGGACGGCCGGGCGCCTTCGCTTCGAAGGGGATCGAGGCCGCGGTCGCGACCCTCCAGCGGGTCGCCGCCGCGCTCGGACAGGGGCTGGCGTCGAGCCGGATCATGAGGAGCGTCACGCCCGAGGCGCGCGCGGCCAGCGTCAGCCGCTGGCTTGCCTTGAGATCGAGGATCCTCGGTTCGCCCCAGATCTCAACGAGAGCCGCGCCTAGGCCCGTGCAGCGCGCGGCCTCGTCCACGGCCCTCAAGGCTCCGGTCGGGTCCCGCGTCCGCACCACGACGAGACGCGATGGATCGAGCCCGAACTCAGCGAGCCCATCGCCGTAGAGCCCTCCCACCCGCGCCTCGACCCGATCCTGGTGTATCCAGACGAGCGGACGCCGGTCCGAGGCCCGGAGCGCCAAGCCCAGAGCGAAGCCAGTCGCCGCAGCGGGGTGGCGCACGTGACTGGCATAGATCTCGTGCAGGACGCCACGAACCAGACCGCCTCCAAGCCACGCGTCGAGTTCAGGCATACCGGTCTCGAACGGCATCCTCGCGGAGGTGACGGCGCCAGGCTCCAAAGCCATGATGGCGCGGCGCAACGCGGGCAGGGTAAGAGGCTGCTGCACAGGTTTTGTTCCCTATTTGTTCTATAGCAGCTTTGCTTGTGCGAGGAGTCAACCCATCGCTGACATCATAGCCGTTTAGGGCGTGGACAGCGTTGGCGCAGCCCTATCCGCTACGCGACGACCGCGGCTATCAAGGGGCGCCGTGGGGTCGAAGCACGATCTTCGGCGATGCGGTCGTGTTCGCGTCGATGGCCGCGAAGGCCGCAACCCCGTCGGCCAGGGCCCGCTCCTCCGCCCAGTCGAGGGCGCCGAGGCGCCCCGCCGCGATGATCCCAACGATGTCGCGGAACTCCTGCCCCGTGTAGCAGTACGAACCGGACACGACGATCTCCTGCAAGGTGAGCTTGCGGATATCCAGGCCCTCGTCGCCCGGCAGCAAGCCGACATGCACGATCACGCCGCCCGGCCGGGTGAGGCGGCTCGCCGCCGCGCGCGTCGCCCGGCTTCCGACGGCATCGACGATCAGGTCCGCGCTGCCCTCCACGGGCCGCCCAACTTCGTCCGGGCCGTAGCAGCGGACGCCTGACGCCGCCCTCGCGATCGTGGCGCGCCGCTCAGGATTCGGTTCGGCAAGGCTGACGGTCCGAGCGCCCTGCATCGCCAGCACGAGTGCGGCGCCGAGGCCGATCGCACCGCCGCCGAGGACGGCGCAATCCGCACCGGAGAGGGGGCGGCAGAGGAGGCGCGCCCCCAGATTGACGGCGTGGTAGGAGACCGCGAGCGGCTCGGCGAGCGCGGCCTTCACGATAGGCAGATCCTCGGGGATCTCGACGAGATTGCTCTCGGGCGCGCAGACATACTCGGCAAACGCCCCCGCCCGCGGCGGCATCGAGAGGATCTGGCGGTCCGGGCAGAGATGGGAGCGCCCCGCCGTGCAGGCGACACAGGTGCCGCAGGTCACGAGCGGATTGATGGTGACGCGCCGGCCGTCTCGCGGGCCTCCCACAATCCGACCGGCGGCCTCGTGCCCGAGCACCAGGGGCGCCGGCCGGCGCGAATCGTGGCCGTGGTAGGCGTGCATGTCCGAGCCGCAGATCCCCACCGCCTCGACTCGGATCAAGGCCTCGCCGGGGACGGGGCTAGGGACGGGCAGATCGTGTAGAGCGAGTGCGTGCGGGCCTGTATAGACGAGGGCTTTCATTGCGGGCTCCTCATTTGGCCGTGAAGCCGCCGTCCACCGGCAGGGTCTGCCCGGTGACGTAGGCGGAGGCGTTCGAGGCCAGGAAGACCGCCGCGCCGTAGAGATCCGCGAGTTCCCCGTTTCGGCCAGCGGCCGTCTGGGCGGCGTTGCGCGCCGCGCGCTCGGGATCGTCGAACACCGCGCGCGTAAGCGGTGTCGGGAAGAAGCCCGGCGCGATCGCGTTGCAGGTGACCCCGCGGGACGACCACGCTTCCGCGATGGCGCGCGTC
>NZ_JBAWTG010000039.1:0-52406 GCF_037106235.1 Methylobacterium nigriterrae
ATTTTCCGTGATTTTTGGATCACGGAAAATGCTCCAAACCATTGATTTAGCGCGCTTTCTGATCGCCAAACCGGCAACCACTTTGGCGGAAAGCGCGCTAGGATCCTGCGCCGACATGCCTGTCCCGGCCCGCACCCAATCCGCACACCATGCCCGCGAGGGCGATCGCGCAGAACAGCAGGGCCGAGAGGTGCCAGTCGCCGCCGCTCCGGTGGGCGAGGCCGAAGCCGAGCGGTCCGAGAGCCGCGATGCTGTAGCCGAAGCCCTGCGCCATCGCCGAGAGCTTGGCCGCCCCGGCCGCGTCCCGGGCGCGCAGGACCAGGATGGTCAGCCCGAGGCCGAAGGTGCCGCCGAGGCCGAAGCCGAGCAGCATCGACAGCGGCGCCGCCAGGCCGACGGGCGCGTAGACCACGCCCAGGAAGGCCAGCATCGTGAGAACGAGGAGCGCCACGACGAAGCCGCGCTGGTCGCGCACCCGGCCGGCGAGCCAGGGTATGATCAGGGCGCTCGGCGCCTGCCCGACGCTCAGCAGAGAGGCGACGAACCCCGCATCGATGGCGCTGAGCCCGCGGCTCTGGAGGAGGACGGGGACCCAGCCGAACATGATGTAGGCCAGCGACGATTGCAGGCCCATGAAGCCCGTCACCTGCCAGGCCAGCGGGTCGCGATGGAAGCGGGCGGCATCCGGTGCCCGGGCGTCGCGCCGCGCGGCGGCCGGCCGCGCGGCGCGCGCGAACGGCGCCCAGGCCAGCGTCGCGACGACGGCCGGCACCGACCAGGCCGCGAGCGCGAGGGACCAGCTGCGGCCGAGGAGATCCTGGAGCGGCACGGTCAGTCCGGCGCCCGCCGCCGCGCCGAGGCAGAGCACCATCGTGTAGAGGCCCGTCATCGGGCCGGCCTGATGCGGGAAGTCGCGCTTGACGAGACCGGGCAGGAGGACGCCCGACAGCCCGATCCCGGCCGCCGACAGCGCGGCGCCGGCAAACAGCGGCACCAGACCGCCGAGAGCCCGGGCCGCCAGCCCCGCGGCGACGAGCGCGATGCCGAGCAGGATGCCGCGCTCCGCGCCGAGGCGCCGGATCACGAGCGGCCCGCAGGCGCTCGCCAGCCCCAGGAACAGGACGGGCAGGGTGGTGAGGACGGCCGCGCCCGCCGCGCCGAGGCCCGTCTCGGCCCTGATCCCGGTCAGCAGCGGCCCCACCGTGGTGAGGGCCGGGCGCAGGTTGAACGCCACCAGCATCACGCCGAGCCCGATGAGAAGCGGGTACGGCGCGCGCGCTTCCAGCCTCACGCCCGCCGCCATGCGCCGAGCGCGCAGAGCAGGGCAGCGAGCAGCATCGCGAGGAAGGGCCAGTCGCCGAAGCGCGCGTACAGCGTCCGGCCCTCGATCGGCACGGGCAGGTCGGCGTCGAGCACGGCCTCCTGGTCGAGGGGCAGGCTCGCGGTGACGCGCCCGTGGGCGTCGATCACGGCCGAAATGCCGGTATTGGCGTCCCGCACCAGCGGCAGGCCTTCCTCGATGGCGCGCAGGCGCGCCTGGGCGAGGTGCTGGCGCGGGCCCGGCGTGTCGCCGAACCAGGCATCGTTGGTGACGTTGAGGATCAGGCCCGCGGCCTGCGGCGCGCCGGTCTCCGACCGGGTCGGCACGATCGCGCCGGGGAAGATCGCCTCGTAGCAGATGGTGGCGGCGGCCGGCGGCAGGCCCGGCACGTCGAGCATGCGCTGGCCGGCGCGGCTGCCCGCCGAGAACCCGCCCGGCACCGACACGAACTGGCGCAAACCCACGGCCCGCAGCGCGGCGTCGAGGGGGGCCGGCAGGTACTCGCCGAAGGGCACGAGATGCACCTTGTCGTAGGTGTCGACGATGCGGCCGCCGGGCTCGATCGTCATGATCGCGTTGAAGAAGCGCAGGCGCTCGCCCGGCAGGGGCTCCTCGGCCCGGGCCGCGCCGGTGACGAGATGCTGACCCTGCCGAAGCGCGCGCCCCACCTTGGCAAGGGAGGCCGGGTCGCGCTGGATCAGGAACGGGAAGGCCGATTCCGGCCATAGGATGTGGGTGGGGAGCTCGCGGCCAGCCTCCGGTGGACGCTCGCTCAGCTCGATGTAGCGGTCGACGATGTCCTCGCGGTTCTCGGGCCGGAACTTCGCGTCCTGCGGCAGGTTCGGCTGGACGAGGCGCAGGCGAACGCCCGCGACCGTTGCATCGGGTCTCTCGGGCAGCCGCGCGGCGCCGTAGAGGGCGAGGCCGGCGAGCACCGAAGCAGCCGCCGCGCTCGGCGCGAAGCGGCCGATCGGCCGCCTCCCGGTGGCGAGCGTCGCGGGCGCGGCGCAGATCAGCACCGTGAGCAGCGTGAGCCCGTAGAGGCCGACGAGGCAGGCGGACTGCATCAGCCAAGGATTCTGCCCGAGCGCCATCCCGAGCGTGTTCCAGGGGAAGCCCGTGAAGAGATGCCCGCGCAGCCACTCGGCTCCCGCCACGCCGGACGCGAGCGCCGCGATCCGTCCGGCGCCGGGCGACCAGACGAGGCGCGCGGCCGAGAAGCCCGCGCCGTAGAACAGGCCGAGCACCGCCGGCAGGCCGACCACCCCGAGGGGCAGCGCCCAGGCGAACTCGTCCGCCTCCACCAGGAAGGCGGAGCCGAGCCAACACAGGCCCGCCGTCAGGTAGCCGAAGCCCCAGGCCCAGCCCGTCAGGAAGCAGCGCCGGAGCGAGCGCCCGAGGCCGCCGGACGCGGCCGCTCCGTCCGTCAACCAGACGGCGAGCGTCATCGACACGACGAGCGCTGGCAGCCAGCCGAAGGGCGGCATCGCGAGCGCCCCGAGGGCGCCGGCCCCGACGGCGATGGTAAAGCGCGGCCAGCCCCGACGGCCCGCGAACCAGCCGCTCAGGCGCAGCAGGGCATCCCCCGCCGCGTGGCCCTCACCGGCCTGCGCGCGGGGGTAGGCCTCGAAGCGAGCGGTCACGGTCCGTGGGTCTCGGCGGCAGCCGTGGGGGGCGATTTGGGAGGCGGGAGCGCGAGCGGCACGATGGCCGTGATCTTGGCCGGCCCGCGATGCAGGCGCAGGCGCTTGAGGCGGCGCGGATCGGCGTCGAGCACCTCGAATTCGAGATCGCCGGGGCCGGCGATGAGTTCGCCCCGCGACGGGACGCGGCCCGCGAGCGTCACGATCATGCCGCCGATCGTGTCGATCTCCTCCGCCCTCTCGCCGACAGCTGCCAGGAGATCGACGCCGGTGGCTTCCGAGACCTCGGCAAGGCCCGCACGGGCATCGGCCACGAAGACCTCGGCCTCGCCGTCGACCCGCTGGACGAGGCGGCCCTCGGCCACGTCGTGCTCGTCCTCGATGTCGCCGACCACCATCTCGATCAGGTCCTCGATCGAGATCAGCCCGTCGGTGCCGCCGTACTCGTCGATGACGAGGGCCATGTGCGTGCGCGTCGCCTGCATGCGCACCAGAAGGTCGATTGCCGGCATGGAGGGCGGAACGAACAGGACCGGGCGCTGGATGCGGGTCGCGGCGAGCGTCGCGGCGAGGTCGACATGGCCGAGATTGAGCGCGCGCAGGGCCCGGGCCGGGCGGCGCGTGCGCGGAGCCGCTTGTGGCTCGGCTCCGGCCTCCGCGGCGGCCGCGGCCGGGGAGGTCGGTGCCGTGGAGCCGTTCGCCGCGCCGCGGCGCCCCCCGGATTCGGCCTTGGCGGCGAGGTGATCCACGAAGTCGCGGATGTGGACCATGCCGCGCGGGTCGTCGAGCGTCTCTCCGTAGACGGGCAGGCGCGAGTGCCCGGCGGTGCGGAAGAGCTTGAGCAGGTCGCCGAGCGTGGTGTCGACCGACACGGCCACGATGTCGGCCCGCGGGATCATCACGTCGTCGACCCGGACCTTGTGCAGGCCGAGGACGTTCTTGAGCATGGCCCGCTCGAGAGGCGAGAAGGCGTTCTCGCCCGAATCGGGCTCGGCCAGCGCGTCCTCGATGTCGTCGCGCAGGGAATCGCGCGGCTTCAGGTGAAGGGCCTGGAGCAGACGGTCGTACCAGGGCTCGCGGGCGCCGGCCTCGCCATCTGCGTTGCTGAGCGCGGCCTGGGCCGCGCCGCGACTTCGATCGTTCGTCATGTCTCTCGGGTCTGGGATATCGGGTAGGTCTGCCGGACTCGCCGCTCAGCCGGCATAAGGGTCGGGCACGCCAAGCGTGCGCAGGGCCGCGATCTCGAGCGCTTCCATCGCGTCGGCCTCGGCCTCGCCGGTCTCGTGGTCCTGGCCGAGAAGGTGGAGCGTGCCATGGACGAGAAGGTGGGCGAGATGATCGGCAAGCGGCTTCGACTGCTCGGCACTCTCGCGCAGCATCGTGTCATACGCAAGGACGACGTCGCCGAGCGGCACCGGCACGCCGGCATGCGCGGGCTGGCCAGGCGCCGGGAAGGAGAGGACGTTGGTGGGCCTGTCCTTGCCGCGCCACGTCCGGTTCAGCTCCCGGACGGCCGCATCGTCGGTGAGAAGGACGCTCACCTCGATCGCGCCCGCCGGCGGGTTCGGTGCGATGGCGAACCCGGCCTCGACGGCCCGGACCACGAAGGCATCGAGATCCGGCACGGCGCCCGTCCAGCGCTCATCCTCGACCGCGACGTCGATCTCGAGATTCGGCATGGTCAGGCGAGCGGGCGGCGGCGCGGGTTCGGGTTACGATCGGCGTCCGATTCGCCGTGGAATGCCCGCTCGTAGGCCGAGACGATGCGGCGCACGAGATCGTGGCGCACCACGTCGACGTCCCTGAAGGTGATGCGCCCGATACCCTCGACGCCCTCGAGCACGTTGACCGCCTCGACGAGGCCGGAACGCTGGCCCGGCGGCAGGTCGATCTGGCTCGGATCGCCCGTCACGATCATCCGTGAATTCTCGCCGAGACGGGTCAGGAACATCTTCATCTGCATCGACGTGGTGTTCTGTGCCTCGTCGAGCAACACCACGGCGTTCGTGAGGGTCCGACCGCGCATGAAGGCCAGCGGCGCGATCTCGATGATGCCGGTCTGCAGCCCCCGGTCGACGTGGCGCGCCTCCATGAAATCATAGAGGGCGTCGTAGATCGGGCGCAGATAGGGGTCGACCTTCTCGCGCATGTCGCCGGGCAGGAAGCCGAGGCGTTCGCCCGCCTCGACGGCGGGCCGAGACAGGATCAGGCGCTCGGCATGGCCCTGCTCGAGCAGCGAGACGGCATGGCCGACCGCGAGCCAGGTCTTACCGGTGCCGGCAGGCCCCTCGGCGAAGACGAGCTCGTTGGTGCGCAGGGCCTTGATGTAGGCGTCCTGCGCGGCGTTGCGGGCACGGACCGCGCCGCGACGGCGGGTGGCGATCTGCTCGAACTGCGACTGGTTCGGATCGGCGGCGATCTCGGCGGAGGGGAAGAGATTGCCCTGGACCGTGGTCTCCTGGATCGCGCCGTCGACGTCACCGAGCGTCAGCGCGGTGCCGCTGCCGCGCACGCGCGCGTAAAGGCGCTCGAAGACCCGCCGTGCCTTCTCGGCAGCGTCCGGCGGCCCCTTGACCACGAGGTGATTGCCGAGCGCGGTCGCGGTCACTTCGAGCTTGCGCTCGATATGGGCGACGTTCTGGTCGTACTGGCCGAAGACGAGGCTCGCGAGGCGGTTGTCGTCGAAAGTCAGCGAAACCTCGACGGTCTCCATGATCTCGCCCGCCCGCGCGGCGGGCCCGCGCCCCCGGAGAGGTCCGCTCCGGCCGGATGATCCGTCAGCAGGGCTCACGCAGATGTCCTTCGGCACCTCAACCCGTCCCCGCGAGGGAAGGGGAGCAAAGTCGCGATAGCGGAGAACCCGCCGCTCACGCCGCCTCCGCGCGCGGCACGGCCTCGCCGAACAGGCTGTTGGCACCCGCCTCGACGATGCGCACCGCCACGAAACGGCCGATGCTCGAGGCCGGCGCCTCGAACTGCACCGCCAGCAGATGCGGTGTCTTGCCGGCGACCTGACCGGGATGACGGCCCACCTTCTCGACCAGAACCTCGGTCAGGCTGCCCACCGCCGCGTTCTGGTAGGCGTGGCGCTGCCGGTCGAGGAGGGCCTGCAGGGCGGCGAGGCGCTCGCTCTTGACGCTCTCCGGAACCGCATCCTCGCGATCGGCCGCGGGCGTGCCGGGCCGCGGGCTGTACTTGAACGAGAAGGCGCTCTGGAAGCCGATATCGGCCACGAGCCGCATCGTGTCCTCGAACTCGGCCTCGGTCTCGCCCGGGAAGCCGACGATGAAGTCCGACGACAGGGCGATGTCGGGGCGCGCCGCGCGGATGCGCTCGATCAGCCGACGGTACTGCTCTCCGGTGTGCTTGCGGTTCATCGCCTGGAGGACCCGGTCCGAACCGGACTGCACGGGCAGATGGAGATACGGCATCAGTGCCGGGATCTCGGCATGGGCCCGAATCAGATCTTCGCCCATGTCGTTCGGATGGCTCGTCGTGTAGCGGATACGGCCGATCCCCGGGATCGCCGCCACCGCGCGCGTCAGGTCGGCGAGCCCGGCGCTGCCGCCGTCGAGACCCTCACCGTGATACGCGTTCACGTTCTGGCCGATCAGGGTGATCTCGCGCACGCCCGCCTCCGCGAGCTTGGCCGCCTCCGCCGTGACGGCCGCAACCGAGCGCGAGACCTCGGCGCCGCGCGTGTAGGGCACGACGCAGAAGGCGCAGAACTTGTCGCAGCCCTCCTGCACGGTGAGGAAGGCGGAGACGCCCTTGTTGCGGCGGGCCGGCAAGTGGTCGAACTTGTCCTCGACCGGGAACTCGGTGTCGACGACGCGCGTCTCGCGCGACCGCGCCAGCAACTCCGGCAGGCGGTGGTAGCTCTGCGGGCCGACGACCACGTCGACGGCGGGCGCCCGCGCCAGGATCTCGGAGCCCTCGGCCTGCGCGACGCAGCCCGCCACCACGATCCGCGTGTCCTGGCCGGCGAGCTTGCGCTCACCCTTGAGCACGCGCAGGCGCCCGAGCTCGGAATAGACCTTCTCGGCGGCCTTCTCGCGGATGTGGCAGGTATTGAGGACGACGATGTCGGCCTCCTCGACCGAATCCGTCGCGGCATAGCCCTCCTGCCCGAGGACGTCGGCCATGCGGGCGGCGTCGTAGGCGTTCATCTGGCAGCCGTAGGATCGGACGAAGGCTTTCTTCAACGGTTCAGTCCAGCAAGGATCGGGCGGCACCGCCGCGCGGGGCTCAGGGACCGCCCCGGGGCTCAGGGGCCGGCCTCTAGCACAGTTTTCGCGAGGCGTCGCGGCGGCCGATGCCCGATCCGGAGCGGTGCGCCTCTCACGTTCAAAGGAGGGGGCGCGCCGCGGAACCGGCATCGGCCGCATGCGCGGGTCAGATGGCCGGCACCCCCGATCCCGGTAGGTCTCCGAGCGGGTCGGCGCCCTTCGTCACGGCCGGCGCATCGGCGCGACTGCCCGCCCAGACGGGACCTTCCGGCGCGCGGCCCGTCACGGCCTGCTGCATCGCGGCCCGGACGACCGCCTCGGCCTGCGCGGTGGCGGACTTCCGGTCGGTGCCGGCCTCGAACAGGATCGGGGCGCCCCAGATCACATGGACGTCGATCGGTCCCTGCCGAACGAACAGGGCGAGGTGCGGCGCAAGCTCCATGTCGCCGTACCACGCGATCTCGGGACGCTCGCCGCGCACCACCGGCAGGCCGTTGCGCCGCGGGTAGGTGATGGCGAGCGGCTGCAGGCGGATGCGATCCAGCCGGCCCTCGTCCGCCTGGATCGCCGTGCGGGCGGCGCCCACGAGGGAGGAGCGGAAAGGCAGGATGCGGTTGCCGTCGCCGGTCGTGCCCTCGGCGAACAGCACGATCAGGTCGCCCGTCGCAAGGCGGCTCCCGACCGCGGCGTTGACGCTCGCGGTGGCGGCGCGCCGCGCCCGGTCGATGAAGACGGTGCGCTGGAGCCGCGCCAGCGTCCCGACGAGCGGCCAGCCCGCGATCTCGGACTTCGCCACGAAGGAGAGGGGGCGGAGCGCCCCGAGCGCCGCGATGTCGAGCCAGGAGACGTGGTTCGACAGGACAAGGGCCGCCTCGCCGGACACCGGCGGCGTGCCGCTCTGCGTCACCCGCACGCCGAACAGCCGCAGGAAGGTGCGATGGAAGAGGATCGGCGCGTGCGCGGCGACCCGCCCCCGCCCGAAGCGGAGGCTCAGCCAGTGCGGGCCGATCAGGGCCGCGAAAACCAGGGCGCAGAGGGCGAGCCGCGCGATCGTGCCGAGCCGGGTCACGCCAGCCTCACCCGACCACGGGACTCACGCGAGCGTCGCCCGCATGGTGAGCGCCGTCGCCCGGCTGCCGTCGCTGCGGGTGTAATAGCCCGTGCGCGCGCCGACCTGCTCGAAGCCCTGGCGGGCGTAGAGCTTCAGGGCCGGGGCGTTGCCCTCGTCGACCTCGAGATGGACGTGGCGCACGCCCGCATGGGCGAGATGGGTCAGGTGCTCGCGCAGAAGGCGTCGGCTGAGGCCCCCGCCGCGGACAGCCGGGGCGAGCACGACCGTCAGGATCTCGGCCTCGTCGGCGACGCGGCGCGAGAGAATGAACCCCTGCACCGTTCCGGCCCGCCAGAGGGCGTGCGCCTCGGTGGCGCGCTCGCACAGGAGACGCTCGAACTCGTGCGCGTCCCAGGGACGCGCGAAGGCGGTGGCGTGCAGGCGGGCGAGGGCGCGCGCCTGGCCGGAATCCCTGAGGGGGGCGACGTAGGGCTCGGGCCCCCAGGCATCCCACCAGGCAAGCCACCATTCGAAGGGCCAGAAGGGGGAGACCGGGCGACTCATCGGCGAGCGAGCCTCGCGTGATCCTGCGGCTGAGCGTCGGGCCCGCGCAAGTAGAGGGGCCGCGCCATGGCCTGGGCTGGGTCGGCGACGATGCCGAGCGAGGCGACCCAGGCGATCTCGGGCGGAGCGGTGCCGGCGATCTCGGACGCGATGCCGCGCGCCTTCAGGGCGGAGGCGAGGGCAGGCGCGCCGGAACCCACCAGGGTGACGGGCCCGTCGCCGAGCCTCTGCGCCGCCTCGTCGAGCTTGAGCAGGCTCGGCGGCACGACGATGCCGTCCTGCACGCTCATGGCCTGCAGATAGACGGCGCCGTGGCGGGCATCGATCGCGGCCGCGATCAGGCCCTCGCCGTTGAGGGCGAGCAGTGGCGCCAGCAGGGCCGACAGGGTGGTGACGCCGACGACTGGGATGGCGGCGGCGAGGCCGACGGCGCGGGCGGCCGAGAGTCCGACGCGCAGGCCCGTATAGCTGCCGGGGCCAACCGTGACGGCGACGCGGTCGAGGCTCTCGAACCCGCCATCGACCCGCGAGATGACCCGCTCCACGAGGGGCAGCAGCGCCTCGGCGTGGCCGCGGGCAAGCACCATGGTCTCCTCCGCCAGGAGATCGTCCGACATGTCCGTGGCGACGCAGGCGGCGCAGGCGTCGAGTGCCGTGTCGATGGCGAGGATACGCACGCTGACTCCAGTCACGCCGGCAGGAACCGGCCGGTCTCCCATGAGAGCGCGCCGGCGCGCCGGGAAACGTTACGGCAAAAAGGCCGCCCCGTCAGTGCGAGGCGGCCTCCCTGGAGGTGGATGAGGGCCGAGTGTTGCCCGGCTGCGTCGCCGCTCAGACGGCCTGGACCTCGCGCACCTCCGGCAGGAAGTGCCGGAACAGGTTCTGCACCCCGTGGCGGAGCGTCGCCGTGGAGGACGGGCAGCCCGAGCAGGCGCCCTTCATCTCCAGATAGACGACGCCCTCCTTGTAGCCCCGGAAGGTGATGTCGCCGCCGTCGCCCGCCACCGCGGGGCGCACGCGCGTCTCCAGCAGGTCCTTGATGGTCGCGACCGTGTCGGCGTCGGCCGCGTCGTAATATTCCTCGCCCTCAGCGTCCGCGACCGGCGCGCCCTCGCCGAGCACCGGCTGGCCGGACTGGAAATGCTCCATGATGGCGCCGAGCACCGCGGGCTTCACCTGCGGCCACTCGTTGCCGTCCTCGGCCTTGGTGACCGAGATGAAATCGTGCCCGAAATAGACGCCGGCGACTCCGGGCACGTCGAACAGGCGGCTCGCCAGCGGCGAGTGGGCGGCGGCCTCGGCGTTGCGCGCCTCGAAGGTCGATTCGGGCAAGACGACCCGGCCGGGCAGGAACTTCAGGGTGGCGGGGTTCGGGGTGGCTTCGGTCTGAATGAACATGACGGCTGGAAATCCTCGTCCTCTGCGCCGGTTCAAGGCCGGCCGGGAACGGCGCCCGCGGGGAGCGCCACCTTCCATGTGGACCGCCGGGCGGATTTTCTCAACCGCCGCCGAGGGCGGGCGCGGCGGTTGCCCGGGACGATTTCGCCGCCGCGCGCATCGACAAGCGGCTCCGGCTGGTGTAGGGGCAGCGCCAACTCACAACAGGATGCCGAAATCCTGACGCTCGAACCCGCTGAGGGGCCGGGCGCTACGGCCGGAGCTTTGCCATGAACATCATCCAGCAGCTCGAGCAGGAGCAGATCGCTCAGCTCAACAAGACCATTCCCGACTTCGAACCCGGCGACACGGTGATCGTGAACGTCAAGGTGAAGGAAGGCGAGCGCACCCGCGTCCAGGCCTACGAGGGCGTCTGCATCGCGCGCTCCGGCGGCGGCCTCAACGAGAGCTTCACGGTCCGCAAGATCTCCTACGGCGAGGGCGTCGAGCGCGTGTTCCCGGTCTACGGGCCGCTGATCGATTCGATCAAGGTTGTCCGCCGCGGCAAGGTGCGCCGCGCCAAGCTGTACTATCTGCGCGATCGCCGCGGTAAGTCCGCCCGCATCGTCGAGCGCACCGAGCGCGCGAGCGAGAAGGCCGCCAAGGCCGGTCCGGCCGCCGCGGAGTGAGGTTCGGGGCCGCGCCGCAGGGCAGCGCGGCCGCCGCCTCGATCTCGACCTTCATCTCGGGATGCAGCAGGCCCGCAACGACGAGGATCGTCGCTGCGGGCCTTGTCGTGTTCAAGGACGCGCCCGCAGACGCGCAGCACCGGCTCCGCGTCGGCAGGCAGACGCGATCTCACCCCCGCCGCAGCGCCTCCAGCACCTTGGCTCCGGGGCGGCCGGTCTGCGGCATGCCGAGCTTGGCCTCGATGGCCTTGATCGCGTCGCGGGTCTTGGCGCCGATCTTTCCGTCCGGCTCGCCGACATCGTAGCCGCGGGCGGCCAGCCGCGCCTGCAGGTCGCGGCGCTCGGCGCGGGAGAGCGGAGGGTCGTCGGTGGGCCACTCGGCCTGGATGCCCGCGCGCCCCCGCAGGCGATCGGACAGCACCGCGATGGCGAGGCCGTAGGATTCGGCCGCGTTGTAGGAATAGATCGCGTCGAAGTTGCGGGTGACCACGAAGGCCGGGCCGTCGCCCCCGGCCGGCGCCATGATGCCGACCGGGCCGTCGCCCGTGAGGGGCCGGCCATCGATGCGGGTCACGCCGAGGCTCGCCCAGTGCGAGACGGGCTTCTTGTTGCGGCGCCCGGCGGAGCCGACGTTGAAGCCCCGGGGGAGCCGGACCTCGTAGCCCCAGCCGTGCCCGTTCGACCACTTGGCAGCACGCAGGAAATTGGCCGTCGAGCCGACCGCGTCGGCCGCGGAATCAACGACGTCCCGTCGCCCGTCCCCGTCGAGGTCGACGGCGAGGCGCTGGTAGGTCGAGGGCATGAACTGCGTCTGCCCGAAGGCGCCGGCCCAGGAACCGTACAGGCGCGAGGCGTCGATGTCGCCGCGCTCGATGATCCGGAGGGTCGCGATCAGCTCGCCGCGGAAGAAGTCGCGCCGCCGGTTGCCGGAGCAGGCAAGGGTGGCGAGCGACTGCACGAGCGGCATCTTGCCGAGGTTCTTGCCGAAATTCGACTCCACGCCCCAGACTGCCGCGATCGTGTAGCGGTCGACGCCGTACTTCGCTTCCGCCGCGGCGAGCGCCTGGGCATGCTGGCGCATGGCGGCCTTGCCGTCGTCCACGCGCTCGTCGTCGACGAGGGCCGCCATGTAGTCCCAGATCGGCGTCTTGAACTCGGGCTGGGCCTGGGAGAGCTCGATGACCTTGTCGTCGTAGGCGATGCCGCTCGTCGCCGTCCGGAAGGTCTGGGCCGAGACGCCGGCGGAGGCCGCCTGCGCCTGGATCCCGGCGAGGCAGGACTGGAAGTCGGCGCGCGCCGGACCGGCTGCCGCGACGGCGGCGAGGCAGAGGAGGGCGGTGGTCTTCGCGCGCGACGTCATGGGGCGTCTCCTGGAGAATCCTAGCGATCCCCCATCTTTAAGGCGCCCTCGTGGTCAACGAACCGTTACGATGCCGGCCTGATCAGGCCCATTCGCGCTGCGCGAGCTTGGCCTCGTAGGCGTCGATGGCTGGCGCGCGCTCGAGCGTCAGGCCGATCTCGTCGAGCCCGTTCAGCAGGTTGTGCTTCCGGCCCGGATCGATATCGAAGTGCAGGGTGCCGCCGTCCGGACCCTTGATCGTCTGCGCGGCGAGGTCGATCGAGAGGGTCGCGTTCGCACCCCGCTCGGCGTCTTGGAAGAGCTTCTCGAGGTCCTCCGGCGAGACCACGATCGCCAGGATGCCGTTCTTGCCGCAATTGTTGAAGAAGATGTCGGCGAAGCTCGTGGAGATCACGCAGCGGATGCCGAAGTCCGCGAGCGCCCAGGGCGCGTGCTCGCGGGACGAGCCGCAGCCGAAATTGTCGCCGACGACGAGGATCTTGGCGTTGCGGTAGGCCGGCTTGTTGAGGACGAAGTCCGGCTTCTCCGAGCCGTCGTCGTTGTAGCGCATCTCGGAGAACAGACCCTTTCCGAGGCCCGTGCGCTTGATGGTCTTCAGGTACTGCTTCGGGATGATGCGGTCGGTGTCGACGTTGATGATCCGCATGGGCGCCGCGACGCCTTCCAGGGTGGTGAATTTTTCCATCGTCGATGCCGTCGTCTCGGGGCCGGCTTCGCGAGCCGGCACGCGTCCGGCTCGCTTCTAACAGCGGTGGGCCTCGGCTGAAAGGCTTGCCCGCCCGTCTCGCGATCGTCTCGCTCCGGACCTATACTGGCCCGAGAGAGTTCGATGGGAGCCGTGATGAGCGATCCGAGCACCACCTTCAAGAAGGCGCCGAAGCGCAAGCCGATGCGCGGCAAGAGCGTCTCGGTCTCGCCCGAGATGCGGCAGGCCTACACCGACCTGATCAAGGAGCGGGAGAAGAAGGAGGAGACCTACGGGCGCCACCTCCCGCAGGACCCGCCGCGCGGCCGGTGAGGTCGGCGGGCCGCAAGCATCTCCTCCTCGGGAAGGGGATACTCGGCGCCGTCTGAGCCCTCGCCGACGGTGGATCAGCGCTTCAACGGGCCGGCCTCGATCACGTCCTCCACCGTGCGCAGGCCCGCGCGCGGCGAGTTGACGAGGCAGGCCATATTGCCCGGCGGGTGCTGGTTCTTCCACATCTTGGTGTGGGCGGCCGGGATCTTGTCCCAGGGGAAGACCTCGCTCATGCAGGGGTCGACGCGGCGGTCGAGCACGAACTGGTTGGCGGCGGAGGCCTGCTTCAGATGCGCGAAGTGCGAGCCCTGGATGCGCTTCTGGCGCATCCAGACGTAGCGGGCGTCGAAGGTGATGTTGAAGCCCGTGGTGCCGGCGCAGAACACCACCATGCCGCCGCGTTTCACCACCAGCGCCGAGACCGGGAAGGTCTGCTCGCCCGGATGCTCGAACACGATGTCGACGTCGTTGCCCTTGCCGGTGATGTCCCAGATCGCCTTGCCGAACTTGCGCGCCTCCTTCGTCCAGGCATGGAACTCGGGCGAGTTCACCTTCGGGAGCTGGCCCCAGCAGTTGAACTCCTTGCGGTTGATGACGCCCTTGGCGCCCAGGCTCATCACGTAGTCGCGCTTCGACTCGTCCGAGATCACCGCGATGGCATTGGCTCCGCTCGCCGCGCAGAGCTGGACGCCGAACACGCCCAGGCCCCCCGAGGCGCCCCAGATCAGCACGTTCTGGCCCGGGCGCACGGTGTGGGGGGCGTGGCCGAACAGCATGCGGTAGGCGGTGGCGAGCGTCAGCGTGTAGCAGGCCGCCTCCTCCCATGTGAGGTGCTTCGGCCGCTGCATGAGCTGGCGCGACTGCACGCGGCAGAACTGCGCGAAGGAGCCGTCCCCCGTCTCGTAGCCCCAGATGCGTTGGGTCGGCGAGAACATCGGGTCGCCGCCGTTGCACTCCTCGTCGTCGCCATCGTCCTGGTTGCAATGGACGATGACCTCGTCGCCGACCTTCCAGCGCTTCACCTTGGCGCCGACCTTCCAGACGATGCCGGACGCGTCCGAGCCGGCGATGTGGTACTCGCCCTTGTGCACGTCGAAGGGTGAGATCGGCTCGCCGAGGCCCGCCCAGACGCCGTTGTAGTTGACGCCCGCTGCCATGACGTAGACCAGCACCTCGTCGTCGCCGATCTCCCAAACCGGCAGCACCTCGAGCTGGTGCGACTGCTCCGGCGGCCCGTGGCGCTCGCGCCGGATCGCCCAGGCGTACATCTTGGCGGGCACGTGGCCGAGGGGCGGAATCTCGCCCATCTCGTAGAGGTCCTTGATCTCGCCGTTCCCGGCCGGTTGCAACGCCGCACTCGCAGCCATTTGACCTCTCCCTAGCACTGTCGTTCGGCCCCTATAGCGACGATGTCAGGGCGCTCCAAGTGGCACCAAAGGCTAGTGCGCGGGGGGTTTCCACGAAAAAAAGGACGCCGGCTCAGCACGGCGTCCCTGTATTCAAAATTACGCTTGCGGCGCGTCCCGTATGGCGGCGGAATTGCCCGTACTCTGTCGGCCGCGGCGCGCCTCGTGTGGATGCCGAGCCCGACCGGCGCGAGGCGCCCCGCCGCTGCGGCTTAATAGCAGGCTCGGCGGACGATCAGGTCGCCGTCCTCGTCGATGTAGCGCCTGACGCGGCAGGCGCCGTAATAGGCGGAGACGAAGCCGACGAGGCGCGGGCCGCCCCATCCGAAGCCGCGCCCCCAAGGCCCGTGGCCCCAATGCCCGTGATGATGGTGATGGCCGAAACCGCCGAAACCGCCCCCGAACCCGCCCTTGGCGGACGCCTCGGAGGCGCAGAGGCCGGCGGCGCCGAGCGCCGCGGCGGCCACGAGAATGCGAAGGGTGCGCGACATGGTGCTGCTCCGTGATGGGTGGGGCCGCCCGTCGCGGCCCTCGCAACGTCTGTCGCGGCAGCGGCAAATTCGGTTCATCGGCCGCACAGATTTTTTTCGCGGGACTTGCGTCGGGATCGATGCGAGATGCCGGCTCGCGAGCCGTGTTGCCTCCGACCTTCGTGCCGGATGACGCATGTCGCCGGCTCGGCTACGTTGGCGGCAAGGCGCGGCGCGCGTATGCCGCTGCCACGGTCTCAGGGAAGCGGAGTTCGGACGGATGGGCGGACAGGCGGCGGTCACAGAGGTGAAGCGCGACAAGCCGTGGATCATCCGCACCTATGCGGGCCACTCCACCGCCGCGGAATCGAACAAGCTCTACCGCGGCAACCTCGCCAAGGGTCAGACCGGCCTCTCGGTCGCCTTCGACCTGCCGACCCAGACCGGCTACGATCCCGACCACGAGCTTGCCCGCGGCGAGGTCGGCAAGGTCGGCGTATCGATCGCGCATCTCGGCGACATGCGCACCCTGTTCGATCAGATTCCGCTCGCCCAGATGAACACCTCGATGACGATCAATGCGACGGCGCCCTGGCTGCTGTCGCTCTACCTCGCGGTGGCCGAGGAGCAGGGCGCGCCGCTCGCGGCCCTGCAGGGCACGACCCAGAACGACATCATCAAGGAGTATCTCTCGCGCGGCACCTACGTGTTTCCGCCCGCGCCCTCGCTCCGGCTCACCAAGGACGTGATCCTGTTCACGACCAAGGAGGTGCCGAAGTGGAACCCGATGAACGTCTGCTCCTACCACCTGCAGGAGGCTGGCGCGACGCCGGTCCAGGAACTCTCCTACGCGCTCGCCATCGCGATCGCGGTGCTCGACACGGTGCGCGACGACCCAGCCTTCGATCCGGACAGCTTCCCCGAGGTGTTTGGCCGCATCTCGTTCTTCGTCAATGCGGGCCTGCGCTTCGTCACCGAGATCTGCAAGATGCGGGCCTTCTCGGAACTCTGGGACGAGATCGCCCGGGAGCGCTACGGCATCGACGACCCGAAGAAGCGCATCTTCCGCTACGGCGTGCAGGTCAATTCCCTCGGCCTGACCGAGCAGCAGCCCGAGAACAACGTCCACCGCATTCTGATCGAGATGCTGGCGGTGACGCTCTCGAAGCGCGCCCGCGCCCGCGCCGTGCAGCTCCCCGCCTGGAACGAGGCGCTCGGCCTGCCGCGTCCCTGGGACCAGCAATGGTCGATGCGCATGCAGCAGATCCTCGCCTTCGAGACGGATCTCCTCGAATACGACGACATCTTCGACGGTTCGCACGTGATCGAGGCGAGGGTTGAAGAGCTGAAGACGCAGACCCGCGCCGAGCTCGAGCGCATCGGCGGGATCGGCGGCGCGGTCGCGGCGGTCGAGACGGGAGCGCTCAAGCGTGCCCTCGTCGAGTCGAACGCCAAGCGCATCTCGGCGATCGAGGCGGGCGAGCAGATCGTCGTCGGCGTCAACAAGTGGCAGAACGGCGAGCCCTCGCCGCTGACCGCGGGGGAGGGCGCGATTTTCACGGTCTCCGAGACCGTCGAGATGGAGGCCGAGCAGCGTATCCGCGCCTGGCGCTCCGAGCGCGACGCGAAGGCGGTCGAGTCGGCGCTTGCCGATCTGGAACAGGCGGCGCGCTCGGGCGCCAACATCATGCCGGTCTCGATCGCGGCCGCGAAGGCGGGCGTCACAACGGGCGAGTGGGGCGAGCGCCTGCGGCAGGTCTTCGGAGAGTACCGCGCGCCGACCGGCGTGACGCTCGAGACGGCCTCCTCGGGCGCGGCCGAGGAGGCCCGCCTGCTGATCGCGGATCTCGGCGAGCGCCTCGGCGAGACGCCGAAGCTCGTGGTCGGCAAGCCCGGACTCGACGGCCACTCGAACGGCGCCGAGCAGATCGCCCTGCGGGCGCGCGACGTCGGCTTCGACGTGACCTACGACGGCATCCGGCAGACGCCGGCCGAGATCGTCGCCAAGGCGAAGGAGACGGGCGCGCACGTGGTCGGCCTGTCGATCTTGTCGGGAAGCCACGTGCCGCTGGTGCGCGATGTGAAGGCGAAGCTGCGGGAGGCTGGGCTCGACCACGTGCCCGTCGTCGTCGGCGGCATCATCTCGTCGGAGGACGAACTGGTGCTCAGGAACATGGGCGTGCAGGCCGTCTACACGCCGAAGGACTACGCCATCGACAAGATCATGGTCGGCCTTGCCCGGGTTATCGAGCGCGCTCTCGACACGGCCGGCGCCGACCGGCGGGAGGGCGGCACGGGCCGCGGAGGGGAGGCCGCGCAGGTCTATTGAGCGGGAGGTCGCGCCTGCGACCCGATCCGGAGTGCGTCGCGTTGGTTGAATGGGACGGCGCTCGGCCGATCGCCCGTAGCGGATCGTCGGCCGCCGCATGATCGCAGCACCCGTTCTTGTCGTCCCGATCGCGGCCGCGGTGAGCGCCGGGCTGATCGTGCTGCTGCGCCCGCTCCTGCAGCGCTACGCGCTGGCGCGCCCGAACGCCCGCTCGAGCCACACGGTCCCGACGCCGCAGGGAGGCGGGATCGCAATCGTCGCGGCGATCCTGCTGACGGCCGGTCTGCTGCCGCTGGCGGACGCGGCGCCGCGGGAGATGCTGACGCTCGGCCTCTCCACCGTCTCGCTGGCGCTGGTCGGTGCGGTCGACGACATCCGGCCCCTGCCGGCGGGCCTGCGCCTCATCCTGCAGGCTGCCGCGGTGACGGCCCTCGTCCTCGCGGTCGATGGACAGCTCGTTCCGGCTATACCCGCCTGGATGGAGCGCGGCCTCGCAATCCTCGCCGGCCTCTGGTTCGTGAACCTCGTCAACTTCATGGACGGGCTCGACTGGATGACCTTGAGCGAGATCGTGCCGGTCTCGGGCGCCCTGTTCCTCGCCGGCACAGGCGGCGCGCTGCCGCCCGCGCCAACCTTGGTCGCGGCGGCGCTCCTCGGCGCGATGCTGGGCTTCGCCCCCTTCAACCGGCCGGTGGCCCGCCTCTTCCTCGGCGATGTCGGCTCCCTGCCGATCGGTCTCGTCACGGCCTGGCTGCTCTACCGCCTCGCGCTGGAAGGCGGCCTGGCGGCGGCGATCCTGCTCCCGCTCGTCTACATCGCCGACGCGACGCTGACATTGGCGCGCCGGGCGCTTCGACGCGAGCCGGTCTGGCAGGCGCATCGCAGCCATTTCTACCAGCGGGCCACCGTGAACGGCCTCAGCGTGACGGGTGTCGTGGCCCGCGTCTTCGTCGTCAATCTCGGTCTGGCGTTCCTCGCGGCCGCGACCTTGCTTTGGCCGTCCTGGCCCTTCACCCTGGGAGCCTTGGCGGGCGGTGCCGTGCTGGTGGCGGCGCTCCTCGCTCGGTTCGCCCGCGCGCCGCGGCGCACGCTGCCGGCCATCTAGGGCCGTCTCAAATGCCCTGGCGGCGGACCGGCATCGGCACCGCCGGGACAGGATCGAGGTCGAGGTTCGATGTGAGCGGGACGCTCGTTGCACTCACCGGCGCGACCGGCTTCATCGGGCGCCATCTCCTGCGCTCGCTCACGGAAAAGGGGTATCGGGTGCGGGTCCTGCTGCGGCGGCCCGTCGAGGTGCCGGACGGGGCCGCGAGCGCCGTCGTCGGCGATCTGACCCGCCCGATGAACATGGCGGCCGCGCTGACCGACGTCGATGCCGTGGTGCACTCGGCCGGGCTCGCCCACGCGATGTCGGGCGCGCCTGAGGACGATTACCGCACCCTCAACACCGAGGCGACGCGCCGCCTCGCGGAAGCCGCCGCGAGAGCCAAGGTACGCCGCTTCGTCTTCCTGTCCTCGATCCGCGCGCAGGTCGGCGCGAGCAGCGACATCGCGCTGACGGAGGCGGACGCGCCCGCGCCGACGGACGCCTACGGGCGCTCGAAGCTCGCGGCCGAGCAGGCCCTCGCCGAGATCGGCCTCGACTGGGTCGCGCTGCGGCCCGTCCTCGTCTACGGCGCCGGCGTCAAGGGCAACATGGCCGCGCTCCTGGCGCTCGCCCGCAAGCCTTACCCGCTCCCCCTCGGCGGGCTCGCGCAGCGCCGTTCCCTCGTATCGGTCGAGAGTCTTGCTGGAGCGGTCGCAACGGTGCTGCAGGCGCCCGCCCCCCTCGGACGCCCGCTGATCGTCGCCGATCCGGATGCGCTGACCCTGCCCGAGATGGTGACGGCGCTGCGGGCCGGGCTCGGCCGTGGACCCGGCCTCGTGCCGGTACCGCAGGCGCTGCTCGGCCTCGCCTGCCGACTGAGCGGCCGGCAGGACGCCTTCGCGCGCCTCTCGACCGGCCTCGTCGCGCGCTCGGACGGGTTGATGGCGCTCGGCTGGCACCCGGCCATGCCTTCGCGGGACGGCCTCGCGGCGCTGGCCCGGTCAGCGACCTGAGAGCGGGCTGGCGGATCAGGCCGGCGTCGCCGCGGGCTGAGGCGGGGAGGCCTCCGCGGAGGCCGCGGACGCCGAAGCGCGGTCGCGGAAGTCGGGGATCGCGGCCTCGAAGACCGCCTCGGCCTCGGCGCGGTCGCCGGCCGACACAGCCCGCCGCAGGCGCTCGGCCCAGCCGTCGAGCACGGCCCGGTCGGCGAAGACGGGCTTGGCCGCCATCACGCCGTCGATTCCGTCGAGCGTCACGCGCGGTTCCTCGCGGGCGAACAGGATCTCGTTCAGGCGCTCGCCCGGACGGGCTCCGGTCGTGACGATCTCGATCTCCTCGCCGGGCTCGAAACCGGCCAGCCGGATCATGCGCTCGGCGAGGTCGCGGATGCGCACGGGCTGGCCCATCTTGAGCACGTAGACGGCGGCCCGCTGGTCCGCACCCTCGGGCGAGGCCGGAAGCGCACGCGCCTCGCGGTCGGCGTGGGAGGCCGCCGTCAGGACGAGGTCGGCGGCCTCCCGCACCGTCATGAAGTAGCGGACCATCTCCGGATGCGTGACCGTGACCGGGCCGCCGCGGGCGATCTGTGCCTTGAACACGGGGACGACGGAGCCGACCGAGCCCAGCACATTGCCGAACCGCACGGCGATGAGCCGCGTCGGAAGGCCCGCATCCGAGCCCGTCTGCTCGGCGTCGAGGGCCTGCGCGTACATCTCGGCGAAGCGCTTGGTGACGCCGAGCTGCGAGACCGGCTCGATCGCCTTGTCGGTCGAGATCATCACGAGGGCGCGGGCCTTCGCGGCGATGGTGGCGTCGGCGACGTTGATCGAGCCGAGGACGTTGGTCTTGATACCCTCCGTCCAGTCCCGCTCGAGATACGGCACCTGCTTGAGCGCCGCGGCGTGGAACACGTAATCGGGCCGGAACTCCGCAAAGACCGTCTGAATGCGGTCGCGATCGCGGATGTCGGCGAGCACCCCCGTCACCTCGGCCTCGGCATTGGCAAGCGCCGGCTGGCTCAGGACGCCGTGCAGAGCCGGTTCCGAACTCTCGACCACGAGCAACGCGCTCGCTCCGAAGGCGAGGGCGCGGGCGCAGATCTCGGAACCGATCGAGCCGCCGCCGCCCGTGACGACGACGCGGGTGCCGCCGAGGAAACGCTCGAGCCGCGGACGGTCGATCTCGACGGTCGGGCGCAGAAGAAGGTCCTCGATCTCGAGAGGCGCGAGCTCGGCGTCGCGCATGCCCTCGCCGAGGCTCACGACGCGGGCGAGCGGCAGGCCGAGGCGCCGCGCGCGGGCGATGAGATCGTCGGGCTCCGCTTCGGGCGTCAGCGCGCTCGGCGTCGCCACGAGGCGGCGCACCGGCTGCCCACGCTCCGCGAGGTTCGCGACGACCTGCTCCAGATCCGAGAAGCCGCCGAGCACGGGCACGCCGCGCATCATCTGGCCCGCCTCGCCGGCGCGGGGCGACAGGATGCCCTTCGGACTGAGCTTGCGCACCGAGCCCGATTCGATGGCGCGCAACAGGATCTCGATGTCGCCGCCCCGCCCTAGGAGAAGGGTCGGCACCGTCGCGGCGCGGGCACTCGACTGCCGCGAGCGGGTGTATTTCAGGTAGCGGAAGGCGAGGCGGGTACCGCCGAGCAGGAAGATCTGCAGCACCCAGTAGAGGACGATTGCGACCTTGCCGAAGAAGTAGAACCCGTAGAGGTCGGCCGAGACCAGAACGTAGTCGAGAACGAGGAGCGTCAGCGCAAGCACGCTCGCAGCCCGCACGATTCCGGCGAGGTCGGGGAGCGAAGCGAAGCGCCACTTCGTCCGGTACAGCTTGAACCGCGCGTAGACGAGGCCCGCGAAGGCCATGAACGGCGGCAGCAGCAGCGGCAGCGCGTGCAGCCGCTCGGCGAGAAGATCGCCGTTGAAGCGGAACACGAAGGTGAGGATCACGGCCAGCGCGGTCGCCACGAGGTCGTGGACCACCATCACCGCTGTCTTGTAGATGCGCTGCTGCATGAGCTCCGGGCCGGCCCGCGGTATCGGCGCAGGCCGCGCCTCTTGTCAACGCGGCCTCGACGACCGCCGAACTCGTCCCAAACGGTCAGGTGACCGATCGCACCGCGCGGGCGACCGCGTCGTCGGCCTCGTCGAGATCGGGCGCATCGATGCGCCGGTAGCGGGCCTGGATCAGGCCGAAGGTCCCGAACGCGAAATGCCCCGCCGCCACGACGGCGAGAAGGAACCAGCCGTAGGGCTGCGCCCGCAGGGCGGTGAAGGCACCCGCCAGTCCCTTCACCTCGGACGACGCCTGATGCCAGGCCGCCGCGACGAAGAACCCGCCGATGATCAGGAAGGCGACGCCACGGGCGGCATAGCCGAACTGGCCGATCGGCTTTGCCCAGCGGCAGGCCGCCGCATCGAGGGCGAGCCGTAGCGTCACGTCGCCTTTCCAGGCCTTGACGAGGAAGGCGAGGCCGCCGCCCGCCACCCCGAACCCGATCAGGGCGACGAGCCAGAGACCGAAGGGCTTCGCGAGGAGCCAGGCGGTCCAGTCCTGCATACCCTTGTCGCCGCCGCGGTGGACGCCGAGGCCGAGGGCGAGGCTCGCGGCGGTCAGCGAGAGCCCGGCGTAGACGGCGGCACTGCCGACATGCGCGGCGCGGACGGCCAGCCCCTTCAGGTCCGCCCCGCGACGATCGGCGTCGGTAATGCCCTCGACCGCGCGCCACACGGCAAAGCCGAACAGCCCGATCGCGATCAGCCCGACGATCCAGGGACCGAAGGGCCCGACGAGCACCGCTTGGAGCGCGCTCCGGCTGTCGCCGGGCCGACCGCCCCGGCCGATCGCCGCCAGCAGCGCGAGGGCGCCGACCACGCAATAGACGATGCCGCGGGCGCCGTAACCGAACCGGGCGAGGCGCTCGAGCGTGTTGCGGCCGAGATGCAGGAGCGAGAAGCTCATTCGGACGCCGCTCACGCGGGATCGCGCTGGGCCTTGCCCGAGAGCGCCACGTAGAACCCGAGGCCGTCCTGGGCCGGCAGGGTGTGGAGACGCTCGATCAACCCGCGGCGCTTGGCGTCGAGCAGGAGGCGCCCGGCCGGCTGGAACAGCGTCTCGCCCCCGCCCTCCGGCGGCGCGTCGAGCCGGATCGCCACCGTCTTGCCCTTCGCGAAGCGGCTGCGCTCGATCATCTCCTTCAGGGAAGCCTCGGCGGTGGGACGGTTCGCCCCACGCAGGTCCAGCACCGACTCGGCATCCGTGACGCCGAGAGAGCCGCGCAGCTTGGCGGCGTAGAAATCTTCGAAATGGGGCAAGGGCTCAGAATCCGAACGCGATCCGGGCCCGAGCTTAACACCCGCCGCGCGGGCGCGACAGGCATTCGCTCGGGCGCAGCATCCGCTCGTGCGCCCCGCCGGAACGGACCGTCAGCCGTGCACCAGCACGTTGCGGAACTGCCAGGGATCGCTCTCGTCGATGTCCTCGGGGAAGAGGCCCGGGCGATCGGCAAGCGGGGTCCAGTCCGTATAGACGCCGATGACGGGGCCGAGATACGGCGTCTGCACCTCCAGACAGCGGCGGAAGTCGATCTCGTCGGCCTCGACGATGCCGGCCTCCGGGTTCTCGAGAGCCCAGACCATCCCCGCAAGCACGGCGCTCGTCACCTGGAGACCGGTGGCGTTCTGATAGGGTGCGATGCGCCGGGTCTCCTCGATGGAGAGCTGCGAGCCATACCAGTAGGCGTTCTTGGCGTGGCCGTAGACGAGGACGCCGAGTTCGTCGATGCCGTCGACGATCTCGTTCTCGTCGAGGATGTGGTGCTGCTCCTGCACCTTGCCGGCATTGCCGAACATCTCGTGCAGAGAGAGCACCGCCTCGTTGCAGGGATGGTAGGCGTAGTGACAGGTCGGGCGGTAGACGACGGTCTCGCCCTGCTTCACCGAGTAGTAATCCGCGATCGAGATCGCCTCGTTGTGGGTGACGAGGAAGCCGAACTGAGACTGGGCGGTCGGCGTCCACGAGCGCACGCGCGTATCGGCGCCGGGCTGCAGCAGGTAGATGGCGCAGCGCGAGCCGCTCTCCTGCTCTCGGGCGTTGTCGGGCTTCCAAGTCTCGTGCGTGCCCCAGCCGAGCTCGGCCGGCTGGTTGCCCTCAGACACGAAGCCCTCGACCGACCAGGTGTTCACGAAGACGCCCATCGGCTTCTCGCTCTTGGCGCGCTGCGTGTCGCGCTCGGCGATGTGAATGCCCTTGACGCCGAGATCCTGCATGAGCGCCGCCCATTCCGCGCGGGATTTCGGCTCGGGCCGCGACAGGCCCGTATCCTGGGCGATATTGAGCAGCGCCTGCTTGACGAACCACGAGACCATGCCCGGATTGGCGCCGCAGCAGGAGACCGCCGTAGTGCCGCCGGGGCTCGCGGCGCGGGCGTTCAGGATCTCCTGGCGCAGCGCATAGTTCGTGCGGTCGCCCTGGCTCTTGGTCTTGTCGAAGTAGAAGCCCGGCCAGGGCTCGGCGACGGTGTCGACGTAGAGGGCGCCGAACTCCCGGCACAGCTCCATGATGGCGCGCGAGGAGGTATCGACCGAGAGATTGACGCAGAAGCCCTGGCCGCCGCCCTCGGTCAGCAGCGGTGTCAGGATCTCCCGGTAGTTCTCCTTCGTCAGCGCCACCTTCTCGAAGCGCAAGCCGTGCTTGTCGGCGAGGCCGCGATGCGCGTCGGAGGGATCGATCACGGTGAAGCGGGCGCGGTCATACTCGAAGTGGCGCTCGATGAGGGGCAGGGTGCCGCGGCCGATCGAGCCGAATCCGATCATCACGATGGGGCCGCTGATGCGGCCGTGGATGGGATGCTGGGCCGGCGTATCGGTCATGATGCTGGCAATCCTTCCTGAGGCGCCCCGTCTGGCGAAGCGGCTGCATGTAAATGTCGGAAATGACGAATGAGCGACGCGCTCAGTGGCGCCTCGCGCCCGATCGGTCAACCGCCGACCGGACCGCGAAGGTTGAACGGCGCGTTGCCGACGCATGAGGTTCGTGCATGGCGGCCACGCGGCCCGCTGCATGGCAGCTATCCACGGCCGATCGCGCATTGCAATGCAGGACGACGTGTCGGCGCCCCTCGCTCTGGAGGCACTCATGCTCACCGTACTGGCCTTGGATTTTGCCAGGCCGGTCGAGGAATCCGTCGATCGCGATCCCGGCGTGCTGACCCTCGCGGCCGACGTCGTCCGGGCGCTTCGACGCGGGCAGGCGGCTGCCTTCGCGCGCCGCTGCGAGAGCGCGCACGACCGGAATTCACGGCGCGGGCCAATCGGCGCCGGGTGTAGCGACTCCGCTCTCCCGAACAATTCATGGCGGCCTCGATTGCGTCGGGCACGCCGGGCGGGTAGGCGGCAACGCGTCGTCGCGTTGCCCACGGGGACCCGCCCATGCCGCCGATCCGCGTGATCCGCCCCTTTGCCGCCTGTCTCGCCCTCGCACTCCTGAGCACGGCGCCCGGCCTCGCGCAGGAGGATGCCGCGCCGCCTCCCGAGGCCGCGCCGAAGCCGAAGCCGCGCAAGCCGGCGCCGAAGCCGAAGGCCGAGACCAAGCCCGAGCCGAAAGCCGCCGCCGCGCCGGAGGCCGCGAAGGCGCTCTGGCCCGAGGGCGCGAGTTCGGTCAGCGAGACCTACGGCGACTGGACCGTGAACTGCGTCCATGAGCCGGCGATCCAGTGCGTCATGATGCAGTCGCAGGGCGATGCGAAGACCGGGCGCCGGCAATTCGCCATCGAGTTGAAGACGCCGCGGGACGGACGCGCGGAGGGCGTGATCCTGATGCCGTTCGGGCAGGCGATTGAGCCCGGCGTCACCTTCAAGCTCGACGACACGGTGCTGGGCAAGGGCGCGCCCTACCTGACATGCGGGCCGGAGGGGTGCTACGTGCCGGTCAGCCTGCCGACTTTGGCGACCGACACGATGAAGTCCGCCCAGAACCTGACGGTGACCGCCCAGAAGCGCGAGGGCGCGGAACCGACCGTGATCACGGTACCGCTCGCGGGCTTCGCCGCGGCCTTCGCCCGGATGATCGCCTTCGGCGGCTGAGCCCGTCGGAACAAACCATGCAAGGTCCGACCATGAAGCGCATCCTTGCGGCCGCCATCCTGATCGGCCTCGCGGCGCCGCTCGCCGCCCAGCCGACGCCCGACGGACCGGCGCCCGACCCGCGGGTCGAACGGCAGCGCAACAACGCGGCGAAGCTCGCGGGCCTGGTGGCGTTCGTGGACGCGTCCTGCCCAGGCGCGAAGGGCGATGCGGACAGGCTGCGCAGCGCCGTCTCGCGCCTCGGCGTCGACCCCGATGAGCTGAGCCGGGGCGACCTCAACTTACGCGCGAGAGCATACACAGAGATCTATCAGAAGGACGTAGAGGCCAATTGCAGGCGGGCGCTCGACACCTTCGGCGAGGCCGGAACCGCGATCCCCGGCCTCGTGGTCAGGAAGTAGCCTCCGCCCCGAAGCCCCGATTAAGCGCCCGTTAGCCGCGTTTCGGCACACTTCCCCGATCTGGCGTTTCCGGCGACGCGTCCTTCGGGGCGGGCGCCGCTCTCGGGTGTGGCGTTCGCGATGGGGGCGGCTCTCGCAACAGGACGGCGTTCGGGCCGGCGCGGTGCGCTGGCGCGGCTCGCCCTCGCGCTCGCGCTCTCGACGGCGATCCGCCCGGCGGAGGCCGCCCGGCTGGTCTCGGCCCGGGGCAGCCAGGCCGAGAGCTACGGGCGCCTCGTCCTCGCCTTCGACAAGTCCGTGCCGGTCCGGGCGAAGGTGTCGGGCACCGTGCTGGTCCTGAGCTACGGCGAGCGAACCGCGGCCGCGCCGGAGCGGATCGCCGCCGAGATGCCCGCCTACGTCTCGACCGTGCGGCGCGACCCCGACGGGACCGGCCTGCGCCTCGCGCTGCAGAAGCCCTACCGGGTCAACGTGCAGGAGGCGGGCGAGCAGGTCTTCGTCGATCTGCTGCCGGAGGGCTGGTCGGGCCTGCCGCCGCCGCTGCCGCCCGAGGTCGTGGCAGACCTCGCCCGCCGGGCGCAGCGGGCCGAGGCCGCGCTCAAGGCCACGGCGCCGCCGCCCGCTCCGAGGCCGCTCGCGATCGAGGTCGCGCATCTGCCGACCGTGACCCGCCTGTCGCTCCGCCTGCCGACGGGCCTGCAGGCCGGGATCGAGCGGGCCGGCGCGGCGACCCGGATCAGCGTCCCGGGCGCGTGGCGCATCGACGTCTCGGACACGCGCGGGCGCATCAAGCCCGCAGTCTCGGGGCTGACGGTCGAGTCCGACGATACGGCCGCGAACCTCCTGATCACGCCGGGCGACGGCTACGCCGTCACCGCCGAGCGGGACGAGGACGCGCTCACCATCGACGTCGCGCCGACGGGGCCGATCCGGACGGGCGAGACCGCGCCCGGCGTCAAGGGCGATGCCGATGCCAGGGCGGCGCTGCAGGCGCTCGTTCAGGAAGCGGAGGCCGAGGCTCCGAAGGCCCCGGCAGAGCCGCACCCGGCGGCCGCGCAGGCTCCGGGCACGCCCCGGCCCAAGGTGGCCGACAAGGCGGCAGACGCCGCGCCGTCGCCGGCCGCCGCGCCGAAGCGGGCCGCCCGGCCGGCCGGCGACGGGCTCGTCTTCTCCTTCGCGCGGCCGGTCCCCGTGGCGCTGTTCGAGCGCGCCGGCCTCGCCACCCTGGTCTTCGAGACGAGCGAGGCCGTGACTCTGCCCGTGGGCCGGCCGGCCGGCTTCGAGATCGTGTCCGGGCCGAGGCGCAGCGGCGGCGTCGTGACACTGCAGATCGCCGTGCCGCCGGCCAAGCTTCTCGACCTCCTGCCCGTCGGCGATCCCGACGCGCCGGGCGGCTGGGAACTCGCGGCCGGCGACGCGCTGAGCGAGAGCGAATCCCTCGTGGCGACGCGGCTGCCCGCCCAGTCCGGCCGCGTCGGCCTCGCCGTGAAGCTGCCCGATCCCGTCAGCGCCACCTGGCTCGATCTCGACGGCGAGCGGGTCGCGGTGGTGACGACGCTCGCCCGGCGGCCGGCCGGCATCGCCAAGCGCCAGCGCTTCGTCGATTTCGAGCTGCTGCCGAGCCGCCTCGGCGTCGCCGTCCTGGCGCAGGCCGACGATCTCGTCGTACGGCCGGACCTCGACGGCGTCACCATTGCCCGCGAAGGCGGGCTCGCGGTCTCGGCCGTGGCGCGCCAGCCGGAGGTCGCGGTCGGCGAGATCGGCGAGCTCGCCATCCAGCGGGGTCCCTGGGAGGTCGCCCGCCGCGGCAACGTCCGCGACACGCTGCGCGGCCAGATCGAAGCCGCCGCGGCGGTCTCGGGGTCCCTGCGCGGGCCGCCGCGGCTCGCGCTGGCGCGTGCCTATCTCGCCAACGGCTTCACCACCGAGGCGATCGCCGTGCTGGAGGCCGCGAGCTACGACGATCCGCTCGTTGCCGCCCAGCGCGACGTCGGGATCCTGTTGGGCGCGGCGCAGGCCCTGACCGGCCGGGCCGAGGAGGCCAGGCACACGCTCGGCGCCGAGGCGCTGGCGCGCGATCCCGAGGCGGGCCTGTGGCGCGGCTACGCGGAAGCCCTGGCCGGGCGCTGGCTCGCCGCCGAGAGCGCCTTCCGGGGCACGCTCGGCATCCTCGACCGCTATCCGGACGACCTTCAGGCGCGCCTCCGGGTGGCGGTCGCCGAGACCGCGCTCGAAGCGGGGGATCTCGAGACCGCGACCCGGCAGATCGGGGCCGCCGCCGGGCGCGCACCCGACGCCCTGACCCGCGACGGCCTCGCGCTCCTGCGCGGGCGCATCGAGGAGGCGGCGGGGCAGGGCGTGGCGGCGATCGCCAGCTACGAGCGGCTCGAGCGCGAGGCCGTGCAGCCGGTCGCGGCGGAAGCCGCCTACCGCGCCGCGATGCTGGCGCACGGATCGGGCAAGCTCGATGCCGCCGGCACGATCGACCGCCTGGAGCGGCTCGCCGTGATGTGGCACGGCGGCGACACGGAGAATGGCATCGTGGCGGGGCTCGCGCGCCTCTACCGGGAGGCGGGGCGCTGGCGCGACGCCTTCATGACGACCCGGCGCGCGACCGCGACCGCGCCCGACGCGCCGGTGAGCCGCGCCCTGTTCGCGGAGGCGCAGAGCCTGTTCGACGAGCTGTTCCTGACCGAGCGCGGCGACAAGCTCTCGGGGATCGAGGCGGTCTCGCTCTACTTCGACTTCAAGGAGTTCGCGCCGATCGGGCGGCGCGGCGACGAGATCGTCCGGCGCCTCGCTGACCGGCTCGTGGAACTCGACCTGCTCGATTCGGCGTCCGACCTCCTGCAGTACCAGGTGGACAACCGCCTGACCGGCCCGGCGCGCGCGGGCGTCGCCGCGCGCCTCGCCGCGATCCGGCTGATGGACGGCAAGCCGCTCAAGGCGCTCGAAGTGCTCGACGCCACCTACCTGCCGGAGCTGCCGGGCGAATTGCGTCGCGCGCGCGCCCTGATCCGCGCGCGTGCCCTGTCGGACCTGTCGCGCACGGATCTCGCGCTCGAGACGATCGACGGGGAGACCGGGCCGGACGCGCAGCGCCTGCGCGCCGACATCCTGTGGGGCTCCCGGCGCTGGCGCGAGGCGGGGGAGGCGCACGAGACGCTGCTCGGCGACGCCTGGCGGGGCCGCCAGCCGCTGGACGACGCGGCGCGCGCCGACGTGATCCGGGCGGCGATCGCCTACGACCTGTCGGGCGAGACGCTGGGGCTCGAGCGCCTCAAGGGGAAGTTCGCCGGGCCGATGGCCGAGAGCGCGGACGCGCGCACCTTCGCGCTCCTCACCGGCCCGAACGCGCTGCGCGCGCCCGGCTTCCGCGAGATCGCCCAGCGCGCGACGAGCGCCGAGACGCTTGCGGCTTTCCTCGCCGAGTACCGCAAGCGCTACCCCGACACGGCCGTGCCGGACCGCGGCAAGGCTGAGAAGGCGGCCGAGAACCGGCCGGAAGGAGCGCCCGCGACGCCGCCGGGATGAGGGCGCCGGCGGCGCGGGAATCGGTTCGCGGCGGGAGAACGGGCGAGGAGGGGCGCGGCATGGACGATCAAGGATCTCAGGGCGACAAGTCCCCCTCTGGGATGATCGATCGGAAGATCGAGGGCCTCGATGACTGGCGCGGCGCGGTGCTCGCCCGGATCCGTGCCCTGATCAGGCAAGCCGATCCCGATGTGGTCGAGGAATGGAAGTGGCGGGGCGTACCGGTCTGGTCTCACGGCGGCATCATCTGCACCGGTGAGACCTACAAAGCCGTCGTCAAGCTGACCTTCATGAAGGGAGCCGCGCTCGACGATCCCGCCGGCCTGTTCAATGCCAGCCTCGACGGCAACGCGCGGCGCGCCATCGATATCCGCGAGGGCGAGGCCATCGACGAGGCGGCCCTGACGGCTCTCGTCCGCGCCGCCGCGGCGCTGAACGCGTCGCGCAGGCGCGGATAGCGGGCCTCGGCCGAGGCCGACGGCGGCGCCCCGACCTTTCCCGTGCGGACTTGCTCATTCACACACCGTCCCGGAAGCCGCGAACGGGACGGGGCGGGATCCGCGACCTGTCCCCTCTCCCGTGCGGGAGAGGGCTGGGGTGAGGGGTACGCCGTATCCGGAAAAACCTGATCCCTCACCCGGTCCGCTTGCCGCGGACTCGACCTCTCCCGAACGGGAGAGGTGGGAGGCGCCCGATCCTGCGACGTCGAGCCATTCGGGCGCGTCGAAGCGTGAGCCCGCCAGGCCCGCACGAGAGGGAACCTGTGATTCGTCCGGAAACACGGAGGCCTGCGTCGGCCTCGTCGCGAATCCGCAGGCACGGCAGGACCAGGCCACGCTGCGAACCCGATCAGCTTGAGCGTGCGGAAGTTCGCTCGCGTTGGGAAGCGGCCGTCAGCGGGTCGTGTCCCTGTCAGCGCCAGGTCAATCAAGCGCGGCCATTGCGTCTTCCATGAACTGAACTCACTCGTCCGCTTTACCAGAAGCCGATCGCGGCATACCTTTTCACCGAAGTATTACTGCGTCGTCCGAGAAAAATACGCGCCGACATCGTCAGTCGAAAGGGAAGGTGCGCCATGAAGCGGACATCGATCCGACCGTTCGCGGTCGCGACAGCGGCGTGCATCATCACTTTGCTGCCTATCGCAGTCGGAGGCGCCGATGACGAGGCATCGCCGATCTTCGGCGTCAGAATTCCTGCCGACTATCGCGACTGGCGGATGATCAGCGTGGCTCACGAAGCGGGCAATCTCAACGATATCCGCGCCGTTCTGGGAAACGACATCGCGCTGAAAGCTTATCGAGAAGGAACACGCCCTTTTCCTGACGGAACGATCATCGGAAGATTGGCTTGGACGTACGTTCCTTCTGATGAAAACAACGCGATTTTCGGACAGGCTCAATCCTTCGTTCCCGGAACTGCCACGAACATTCAATTCAGCGTCAAGGACTCGAAGAAGTATGCTGATACGGGGGGCTGGGGATATGGCCAGTTCGAAGGCGGCAAGCCCAATCCCAGCAAGGCGTTGATGGAGACGTGCTTTCCCTGCCATGCCCGCGCGAACAGGGCGGACGATTTCGTCTTCACGCGTTACGCGCCTTGAGGGCGCGGTGGCCGACAGGGCCACTCAGCGACCCTGCTATCCGCAATCGCCCGCAAAGGGCCGAGAGCGCGTGTCATTCGAATCATCGCGGCAGCGCTGGTTCTCCCGAACGGGCTTTCAGATCCGGACATCGACGTTGCACCGACCGGACGCCGATCACCTCTCCCGCACGGGGGAAGGGACCTGCGCCCCGTCAGGTCCCGTAACTCTGCACCAGCGAGCCGGCCACCAGCGTCCAGCCGTCGACGAGGACGAAGAAGATCAGCTTGAACGGCAGGGCGACGGAGGCCGGCGGCACCATCATCATGCCGACCGCCATCAGGATCGAGGCGACCACGAGGTCGATGATCAGGAACGGTATGAAGAGCAGGAAGCCGATCTCGAAGGCGCGGCGCAGTTCCGAGATCATGAAGGCCGGCGTCACGATCTCGAGGCCGACCGCCTCGGGGCCGGAGGGCGTCGGCACCTTCGCCATGTCGAGGAAGAGCTTCAGGTCCTTCTCGCGGACGTTGCGCAGCATGAAGGTCTTGAACGGCGCCGAGGCCCGCTCGAAGCCCTGCATCTGCGTGATCTGGCCGGCGATCAGGGGCTCGACGCCGGTGCGGTAGGCCTCCTTCGCCGTCGGCGCCATCACGAAGGCGGTGAGGAACAGCGCGAGGCTGACGACCACGGCGGTCGGCGGCGCGGTCTGGGTGCCGAGCGCCGAGCGCAGGATCGACAGCACCACCACGATCCGGGTGAAGGAGGTCGCCATCACGAGGACCGAGGGCGCGAGCGCCAGGACCGTGATGAGGGCGACGAGCTGGAGCGCGCGCTCGGTGACGCCGCCGGCCCCGAGGTCGACCGTGACGCTCTGGGCGAGGACCGGCGTCGCGCCGAGCGCCAGGCTCATGCCCAGGACGGCGGCGGCCAGGGCCGCGCCGCGGGCGAGCGGGCGGAGAAGGCGTCGATTCGGGGTGCTCATCGCGGAGGCAAACTGCGTCGCTGGAGAAGTGTAGGCAAGCGCACCGTCGCGGGTGGTCATCGCGGAGGCACGACCGCCACGCGGCGCGCCTCGAGATTCTGCCAGGCGAGCAGGGCTGGCAGGCCGATCGCGACGTCGGGCACGCGCTTGGCGAGCGACAGCGCGATGGCCGTGCCGGCATCGATCCCGAACAGGGCCCCGACGACGACGAAACCGCCCTCCTGCACGCCGAGCCCGCTCGGGATCGGGAAGGCGACGGACTTGATGGCCTGGGCGAGCGCCTCGATCACCAGGACGTCGGCGGCGCCGACGCCCTCGACCCCGATGCAGGCGAGCACGATCCAGATCTCGACGGCCCCAGCCATCCAGGCGAGCAGGTGAAGCGCGGCCGACTGCGCGAGGCGCCCGCGCCGGCCGCGTCCCCAGACCGCGTCGAGAGCGTCCTGGACGCTCGCCGCCGGCCCGGCCGAGGCGGCGGGGCGGCCCTCGCCGGAGGCCGGTTCGGCCTCCCGAACGAAGCGGCGGCCGAGGCGTGCGAGGCGGCGCTCGGCCACCCGGAGGGCGCCGCTGCGCTGGACGACGAAGAAGGCGCCGAGAACGAGCGCCGCCACCGCGAGGGCGCGCAGCATCCAGCCGGAGAGCGAGGCCGCGGCCTCGCCCTCGACCTGCCCGAGCAGCCCGGCCCCGAACAGCGCGAACAGCGCGAGCGTGCCGGCCTGGATCAGGAGATCGGCCAGGATCGAGGCGGCGGCGAGCGTCCCCGAGACGCCCCAGAAGGTGAGGAGCCGACCGCCCACCACGTCGCCCCCGACCGAGGCCACGGGCAGCAGGACGTTGATGCCCTCACGCACGTAGCGCAGGAGCACGAAGGCACCCGTCTCGACGGGCGCGAGGCCGTTCAGGATGCGGGCCCAGGCCACCCCGCAGATCAGGACAATGCAGGCGCGCACCGCGACGATGGCGGCGAGCCCGGGGACGCCGATGCGGCCGAAGGCGGCCGCGACCGCCCCGAGATCGTTCGTCGCCACGAGCCAGAGGGCGAGGCCGAGCCCCAGCAGGGTGCCGACGAGCGGCAGGCGCCGCAGCACCGCGCCGCGGACCGAGCGGCCGCGCGGCCCGCCGATCCCAGCCATCACGACGGCCACCCCGCGGGGGATCGATCCCGGATGGGACGGGGCGGGAACGGGTCACGGACCGGCATGGCGGACGCCTCGGGCGCCGGGCCAGCGGCCGGCGGGATCGCTACGGACGGGATTCCGGCCCCTCGGCCGGCCCTGCGCCGGGCGCTAGCGCGGCTTTGGGGCCGAAATCGGGGAGGATCGCCGCCAGAGCTTCTTCGGGCGTCGCGGCCGGATCGAGCAAGAGGATTTTTCGCGCGGCGAGGCTCGCGCCCGTCGCCACGGCCAGCGCCCGCTTCGGGCAGGGGCCGAGGCAGCCGGTCTCGACGATCCGCACCTCGCGCTTCGGCCGGCCGCGCTTCAGCGCGCCCTTCAGGCGACCGCGCAGGTCGCGCCGGCCGAGCCCCTGGCGCTTCCGGCACTTCGCGCAGACGAGGACGACCTCGGCGATCCGGGACTTCGCGGTCTTGGACTTCGTGGTCCGCACCCTGCCGGGTTCGGCGGCTCGGGCCGTTCGGGCAGCGTCGTCCGCGCCCGGATGCGTGGGATGGGTCATGCGCGCCGGGGTAGGGCCCCCGCCTCGTCCTGGCAACCGGCGCGGCCCGCCGTGGCGACGGCGCGCGCGGGGCCGGGGCGGGCCGGGCGTTGCAGAATGGCAGCGCCCCGCCGCGCCCTGGGGAGGACCCTTCCGGATGCCTTAAAAAGGGCCGAAAAGAGCGGGACTCCGGCGGCATCCCGGCCGCGGCCCGCGACCGCCTCCCGCCGCAGCGGCCCCCAGGAACACGAGCGGAATGAGCGTCGACGAGGTCAAGCAAGGCGAGCGGCTCCGCGGCATGATCGAGTTCGCGCGCCGCACGGTGCCGGACCTGCGCCGCAATGCCGAGACGATTGAGCCGATCCGTGACCGGCGCGCCCCCGCCCTGCTGCGGCGCGCCCGCGAGCGGCTCGACTGGCGCCGCCTGCCGGGCCTGCGTCAGCCCGAATACAAGCCCGTCAGCCTCTCCGCCCTCCTGATCCGGCGCTTCGCCCTGTTCGTGCTGCTGCCGACAGCCGTGATGGCGGTCTATCTCTTCGCCTTCGCCTCCGACCAGTACGTGGCCGAGGCGCAGTTCGCGGTGCGCGGCAACGTCGAGCCGATGGGCGACGTCAATCTCGGCGAGTTCACGAGCCTGATCCAGAAGCACAACAGCCAGGACAGCTTCATCGTCAAGGACTACATCAACAGCCAGACCATGGTGGAGGCCGTCGACAAGAGCATCGGCGTCTCGCAGATGTTCTCGCGTCGCGAAGCGGATTTCTGGGCCCGCTACCGGAGGCCGCAGCCGATCGAGGAGCTGACCCGCTACTGGCGCGACCATGTCGAGGCCCGGATCGAGGCGGTCTCGGGCGTCATCACGCTCACGGTACGCGCCTTTACGCCCGACGACGCGCTGGCGATCGCCCGCGACGTGATCGCCCGCAGCGAGGCCCTGATCAACGTGATCTCGCAGCGCGCGCAGGCCGACATGGTCGCCCACTCGCAGGCGGACGCGGACGCGGCGCAGGCGCGTCTGAAGAAGGCGCATCTCGACGTCCAGCGCTTCCGCAATCACTGGGGCATCATCGACCCGATCAAGTCCGCCGAGTCGACGCTTCTGACCTTGGCGGGGCTACGCAAGGACAAGCTCAAGGCTGAGAACGATCTGCAGGTGCTGCGCAGCTCGAACCTCGACGAGAAGTCGCGCGCCATCCAGGTCCTGGTCGCCAGCGTCGCGGCGATCGACCAGCAGATGAAGCAGCTGCAGGACCAGCTGACCACCGAGAGCGCGCCGGGCGGCGCCGGCCTCAACCTCACCCAGGCGCTGCTCGAGTACGAGGGCCTGCTGGTCGAGCGGATCATCGCCGAGAAGCTCAACGAATCGGCCAACACCCTGCTCGACCGCGCCCGCGTCTCGGCGAGCAAGCAGCAGATCTACCTGGCCACCTTCGTGCCGCCGGTCCTGCCGACCGACTCGCTCTACCCGAAGCGCGGCCACGCGCTGCTCCTGACCTTCTTCTGCTTCCTGGTGATCTGGAGTTCGGCGTCGCTGCTCCTGAGCGGCGTCAACGACCAGCGGCTCTGACGCGCACCCGCCGCGCGACCCGGGCTGGATCGGGCCGGGCGCGATCTGCTAGAGCCGGGAATGCGGGGCCCGCGCCACGGCCCGGGAGCCCTTGTCTCAGAAGCCGATGTCGGAATTCGCTGATCTCGTCGCCCGGGCCATCACGCCGTCGATGGACCGCGCCGAGCGCGAGGGCGTCTACGCGGTGGTGCGCCAGGCCGTGCTGCGCCTGCAGGAGCGGGAGGGGCTCTCGGCCGACGACCCCCGGATCGCCCTGCAGCGGCACCTCGTCGAGGAGACGATCCGCGACGTCGAGGCCGACATCACCCGCTACGAGGCCCTGCGCAAGCTCGACGCGGCGCTCGCGGCGCAGAACGCCGCGCATGCCAAGCAGGGCTCGCACGGGCGTTAGCCCGCGATCGAGATCCGACACTTGAGGACCCGTCGCGAGAGGCTGCCGCCGGCTCTTCGCGGACGTCCGGAAGGTCTGCGTCCCGCCGGTCACCTCCGGCGGCCGGTCCCGGCCCCCTTGCACGACACCGATCCCTGCATTAGACACTGAACTAAATGGTTCAGTCTTCGACAGCCCGCCTCGATGCCTCCTTCGCCGCGCTCTCGGACGCCACCCGGCGCGGCGTTCTGGAGCAGCTCGGGCGTGCGGATGCTTCGATCACGGAACTTGCCGCGAAGTTCCACATGACCCTCACGGGCATGAAGAAGCATGTCGGCGTCCTGGAGCAGGCGGGGCTCGTTACGACGGAAAAGGTCGGGCGCGTGCGGACCTGCAGGCTCGGCCTGCGCGGGCTCGACGAAGAGGCGGCCTGGATCGAAGGGCGCCGCCAAATCTGGAACGCACGCTTCGACGCGCTGGACGACGTCGTCGAGGCCCTGAAAAGGAAGGAGACAGCCGATGGGTGGCAGAGCGAGTAACGGCCGCACGGCGGTCGAGCGGAGGTCCGAGCGCGAACTCGTCGTGACGCGCACTTTCGACGGCCCGGTTCGCCTCGTGTTCGACGCGTGGACCAAGCCCGAGCTGTTCAAGCTGTGGTGGGCGCCAAGGTCGAGGGGCGTACCCTTGCTGTCCTGCGAGATGGATGTTCGCACCGGGGGCAGCTATCGCATCGCGTTCGGACACGACAGCTCGAATGCCATGGCCTTCTTCGGCAAGTATCTCGACGTGTCGCCGCCTTCGCGCCTCGTCTGGACCAACGACGAAAGCGACGACGGCGCCGTCACCACGGTGACCTTCGCGGACGTGGGCGGCAGGACGCGGCTGGTCCTGCAGGAGCTCTATCCCTCGAAGGAAGCGCTCGACGAGGCGTTCATCGGCATGGAAGACGCGATGCCCGAGCAGTTCGAGCAGTTGGACGACCTTCTCATCACCCTGGGCGCGAGCGCGTGACAGCCCACTAGCTCAGCCGGCCATGCCTCGACCGGGCGAACCAGGGAAGCGGCGCAGCGTGAGGGCTTCCCGAAGTCCGCTATTCAGGGCCGGTCGGATCTTTCGCCTCCCGCCCTCAGCGGCTCAGCGGCGAGGGCACCGGGTGCCGGTTCCCGACCACTAGCCGTAGGCGGCCGCGACCCGCGCGCTGCCGGGCTCGGCGACTTCGAGGCCGGCCTCGACGTACTCGTTGAGCTTGTTGCGCAGCGTCCGGATCGAGATGCCCAGGATCTTGGCCGCGTGCGTCCGGTTGCCGAGGCAATGGTCGAGCGTGTCGAGGATCAGGTCGCACTCGACCTGCGCCACCGTGCGCCCGACGAGGCCGCGGGTCGCGGCCTCCGCGACCTGGACGGCGCGGGCCGCGGGGCCGGCCGGCGCGCCCGCGATCGCCTCGCCCTCCGGCGTCAGCACCGCCTCGGGGCCAATCTCGGCCCCGGAGGCGAGGAGCACCGCGCGGTGCAGGGTGTTCTCGAGCTCCCGCACGTTGCCGCGCCAGGGGTTCTCGCGCACCAGGGTCTGGGCCGCGCGGCTCAAGGGGCGCACCGGCAGGCCGTTCACCTCGGCGTATTTCCGGGCGAAGTGGCCGGCCAGCTCCAGAATGTCGGCCGGGCGCTCGCGCAGGGCCGGCAGGCGCAGGTGCACCACGTTGAGGCGGTAGAACAGGTCCTCCCGGAAGGTGCCCTTGCGGACCTCCTCAGCGAGGTTGCGGTTCGAGGTGGCGAGCACCCGGATGTCGACCTTGACCGGGCCCGAGCCGCCGACACGGTCGATCACCCGCTCCTGCAACGCCCGCAGGAGCTTCGACTGCAGGCGCACGTCCATCTCGGAGATCTCGTCGAGGAGCAGCGTGCCCCCGTTCGCCTCCTCGAAGCGGCCGATGCGGCGCGCCACCGCGCCCGTGAAGGCGCCCTTCTCGTGCCCGAACAGCTCGGATTCGAGCAGCGCCTCGGGAATGGCCGCGCAATTCACCGACACGAAGGGTTTCGCCGCCCGGTTCGACCTGGCATGGACGTGGCGGGCCAGCACCTCCTTGCCGGTGCCGCTCTCGCCGGTGATGAGCACCGAGGCCTCCGAGCGCGCGACCTGCTCGGCGAGCTTGACCACGCGCTCCATCGCGGGGTCGCGCCAGACGAAGGCGCGCCCGTCCGCCGCCACCGCCTCCAGCACCGCGGCGATCAGCTCGGGGTCGGGGGGAAGGGGGATGTACTCCTTGGCGCCCGCCTGGATCGCCGCGACAGCGGCGCGCGCGTCGGTCACGACCCCGCAGGCGACGACCGGCGTGCGGATGCGCTCCTCTGCGAGCGCCGTGACGAGGTCGCGGATGGCGAGGCCGACGTCGATCATGACGAGGTCGGCGCCCTTGGCGCGCAGCACCGAGAGCCCCTGCGCGATCCCGTCCGCCTGGGTCACGGCGGCGCCCCGGCTCATGGCGATCTTCGAGGCGGTGACGAGCTCGCCGTTGAGCCGTCCGATCATCAAGAGCCGCATGGCGGGCACTCCGTCTTGTCGAGGGCCCCGCGAGGGCCCGGAATGTCAGGTCGGGGACGGCGGCCGGAGCCGCCGCGGATCGGTGCTCGCCCGGGTCAGTGCTCGCCCTTGACGATCTCGGTCATGGTGACGCCGAGCCGGTCCTCGACGAGCACGACCTCGCCCCGCGCGACGAGGCGGTTGTTGACGAAGATGTCGATCGCCTCGCCGACCTTGCGGTCGAGCTCCAGCACCGCGCCGGGCGAGAGGCGGAGCAGGTCGCCGATCGGCATCCGGGAGGAGCCCAGCACCGCCGAGACCACCACCGGCACGTCGAAGACCTGCTCGAGGTCGGAGGCGCTCTTGGGGCTCGTCGGCGCGTCGCGGATCGAATCGAGGCCCTCGAAGGCGGCCTCCGTCTCGCTGAGCTGGGGCAGGCTGAAATCGTCGGACATCGCGGGCTCTTCGGGGCGGCTGTTCGGGAACGGTCGGGGTCAGGCTGCGGCGGGATCGAGGCCGAGGGCGTCGAGCACGGCCGCCTCGATGCGGGCGCGGTCGCGCACGACGCCGCCATCCGCCCACTCGATTCGGGCATCGCCCGGATGGAGGTCGGGCTCGCCGAGGACGACGAGGCGGCCCTCGTAGCCGCGCTCGCGGGCGAGGCCCTTCATCAGGGCCTCGGCCTCCTCCACGAGGCTGTCGTGCACGCGCACGACGAGGTGGGGCACGCCGCGCAGGTGCTGCAGGGCCGAGCGCGCCGCCTCGCCGATGGCGGCGAGGGGCTGCGCGTCGAGCGCCTCGCCCGCGATGCGGCGGGCGAGCAGCACCGCGACGTCGAGGGCCTGGCTCTCGCGCTCCGCCTCGCGCGCGTCGCTCTGCTGGAGGAGGCCGGCCGCCGCGAGGCTGAGGCGCGTGAGCGCGTCGGCGAGGCGCCCCTGCACCTGCGCCTCGGCCTGGGCGCGGCCCTCCTGCAGGCCGCGGGCATGGGCCTGCGCGACGGCTTCCGCCAGGGCGGCCGTGGCCTCGGCGCTGCCCTGGCTCGCCCTGGGGCGCCGGAAATCCGTGTCGAACAGGAAGGGCTTGGTGGAGGATGCGGCGCTCAATAGACCAGCTCCTCCTCGGCGCTGTTCTTGGCGATCATGATCTCACCCTTCTCGGCGAGGTCCTTGGCGAGCTCGGTCATCTTGGCCTGCGCCTCGTCGACCTCCTTCAGGCGAATCGGCCCGATCGAGCCCATCTCGTCCGTGAGGTTCTTGGCGGCGCGGGTCGACATCTGGCTCATGAAGAAGCCGCGAACCCGCTCGTCGGCGCCCTTCAGGGCGCGGCAGAGGGTGTCGTTGTCGATCTTGCGCATCAGCGTCTGCACGGAGCCCGGATCGAGCTTGAGCAGATCCTCGAAGGTGAACATCAGCTCGCGGATGCGCTTGGCCGAGCCGCGGTTGGCCTGGTCGAGGGCGGCGAGGAAGCGGCCTTCGGTCTGGCGGTCGAAGGCGTTGAACACGTCCGCCATCAATTCGTGCGCGTCGCGGCGCGTCGCCTGCGAGATCGTCGAGACGAACTCGACCCGCAGCGTCTCCTCGATGTGGCGCAGCGCCTCCTTCTGCACCGTCTCCATGCGCAGCATCCGGTTGAGGACGTCGATGGCGAATTCCTCGGGCAGGATGGTGAGCACCTTGGCGGCGTAGTCGGAGCGCACCTTCGAGAGCACGACGGCCACCGTCTGCGGGTACTCGTTGCGCAGGAAGGAGGCGAGGATCTCGGGATCGATCTGGGCGATGCTGGCCCAGACCCGCTTGCCGCTCGCGCCCTTGATCTCCGCCATGATCGCCGAGACCTGCTCGGTCGGGAAGATCTTGAGGAGGAGCGACTCGGTGCGCTCGAAGTTCGAGGTGATGCCGCCGCCCGAGGACAGGCGCGACACGAAGTCGATGATGAGCTTCTCGACCACCTCGGCCTCGAGCGAGCCGAGCTGCACCATCGCGTGCGAGACCTTCTTGATCTCCTCCTCTTCCAGAAGCTGCCAGATCGGGGCACCCTCGGTCTCGCCGAGCAGGAGCAGGAGCGCGGCGGCCCGCTGAGGGCCCGGCATCGTGGCGAAGGCGGACGAGCCGATATTCTCGACCGCCCTCGCTATGTTCATGCCCGATGCCATCGCCCGCTACTCCCTGAACGCCCTCACGCGATCCTGCCGCCAGGACCGACCCTCAGTTCTCTTGGATCCAGTTGCGCAGCACCTCGACCGTCTCGGTCGGGCTCGCCCGCACCATGTCGACGACCCGCTGCACCGTCTCCGCCTGGACCTGCCCGTTGATCTTGGCGAACTCGACGAGACGCGCCGTCGTGTTCTCCCGCGGCGCCAGCGCCATCTCGCTCGCCGACCCCTCGACGCCTGCCAGAACCGGGCCGGCCAGAAACGCCGCCGGCACGGGATCGGCCGTCAGGACGCGGCGCACCAGCGGGCGCACGACGACCATCAGGACGATGATCGTCAGGAGCGAGAGCACCGCGAGCTCGACCATGCGCAGGATGTCCTCCTTGCTCGGCGCGATGAGCGATTGGATCAGGCCCGGCTCGGCGAATTCCGGCACGACCGGCGCCTCGGCGAAGCGCAGGTTGACGACCTCGACCTGATCGCCGCGCGCCTTGTCGAAGCCGACCGCCGTGCGCACCAGTGCCGCGATGCGCTCGACCTCGGCCGCGGGCCGCGCCTGGTAGACCGGCTTGCCGTCCGGACCCGGCGCGTAGGAGCCGTCGAGTGCGACCGCCACCGAGAGGCGCTTGATGCGCCCGCCCTCGGCGATCTCGGTCTTCGTCACGCGGGAGATCTCGTAATTGGTGGTCTCCTCGTTCTTGTTCGCGGAATCCTTCTGCGTCGGCGGCTTGTCCTGCTGGTTGGCGCCCGGAAGCTCGTTGCCGACGCTGACCGCGCCCTCGGCACCGCCCGTCAGCGAGGTCTCGTTGCGGGTCTGGCTCGAGCGCACCACCCGGCTCTCCGGGTCGAAAGTCTCCGAACGGCTCTCGATGCGGTTCATGTCGAGTTCGGCGCTGACCTGGACGCGGGCGCGGCCCTGTCCGACGATGCCGGCCACGATCTCCTCGATCTGCTGGCGCAGGCGGCGCTCCAGGCCCGACTGCTTCTCGTCGAGATCGGCCGCGCCCTGGGCGTCCGCCCCCCTGGCGCCGTCGGCGAGGAGCCGGCCGCGCTCGTCGACGATCGAGACCCGCTCGGGCTTGAGACCCTCGACCGCCGAGGCCGCGAGGTGGCGGACGGCTCGGACCTGGCCGGCGTCGAGGTCGCCCATCAGCTTCAGCACGATCGCGGCGCTCGGCGCCTCGCGGTCGCGCTCGAACAGGCGGCGCTCGGGCAGGACGAGGTGGACGCGCGCCGCCTGGACCCGGCCGATCGAGCGGATCGAGCGGGCGAGCTCCCCCTCGAGTGCCCGCAGGTGGTTCACGTTCTGGACGAAGTTGGTCGACGAGAAGGCGTCGCCCTTGTCGAAGATCTCGTAGCCGACGCCTCCTTGCGAGGGCAGGCCCTTGCCGGCGAGGTCCATGCGCAGGCGCGCGAGGTCGCCTCGCGGCGCCAGGACGGTCTGGCCGGCGTCGCCCCGGGTCTCGTAGCGGATGCCGCGGGCGTCGAGGTCGCGGATCACCGCGCTCGAATCCTGCATCGAGAGGTCGGCGAACAGCACGCCCATGTCGGGGCGCGACACCCGCAGGATGACGAAGGCGAAGAAGCCGATCAGGGTCAGCGTCACCGCAGCCATGGCCGCGAGGCGCGCCGGTCCCAGCTTCGTCACGAGATCGAGAACCGGCTTCACGACGCGACGCACCCACCCCTCGGCGCGCGACCGACGGCCGGCACCCGCTCGGCAAAATTTGCCTGCGGCGTGGTTAGCGGGCGGTTAACGGATCGATCCGGCGGCGCGCTGGAGGTGCGGTCCCGAACGCGCGAGAGCCGCGCCCGGGTACCCGGGCGCGGCTCTCGCAGCGCGGCGGCGTCCGCGGACGGGCGCCGGGCCATGTGGATAAGTCCCATTCGAAATCCGTTGGATCGCGTGGCAACGCGGATTTCGGCTTCGCTCGGGCGCCGCCCGGGCTTCCTTAGTGGCGGTAATGCTGGATGCGCGTCGTGCGCAGCCCCGCGAGGCCGTGCTGGTCGATGGAGAACTGCCAGCTCAGAAATTCCTCGGTGGTGAGGGTGTAGCGCTGGCAGGCTTCCTCGAGGCTCAGGAGGCCGCCCCTCACGGCGGCCACCACCTCGGCCTTGCGGCGGATCACCCAGCGACGGGTGGTCGTGGGCGGAAGATCGGCGATCGTCAGAGGGCTTCCATCGGGCCCGATCACGTACTTGACTCTCGGGCGGTGCGGTTCGGTCATGATACGCTCTACACTCGACTGACCTGTCGAGGATCGAAGCTAGTTGCGCCCGCTTAAAATATCTTGAAGCGGTTCGATCGGATCTGATTCGTTTCCCTACGCTATGTGGACAACCCGCCGCCGATGGAGCGCACGCTCGACACCGGCACGCGCGAGGTCCCGATCTCGAGGACCGGTTCGGTACCGCTCAGATCGACCCCGTCGACCTTGCCGTTGACCGAGAGATCGACGCTCACCGTCTGACCCGTGGTGTCCGCCGCGTTGACCGTGATCGTGTATTGCCCGTCCGGCGAGGTGAGGCCGGCGGAGTTGCGCCCGTCCCAGGTGAAGGTCTGAGCGCCCGCGCTGAGCGACTTCGTCTGCGTCCCCACCACGTTGCCCTTCGAATCCGTGATGGTGATCGTCGCCTTGGCGGCGGCGCGGGCCGGGTTGAGGTTCCAGGTCGCCGAGCCGTCCTGGAGCTGGGCCGACTTCCCATCCGCCGTGACCGTCTGGCCGATGAAGCTCGTGGCCGAGGCCGAGCTCGCGGATTTCGCGCTCGACAGGATGGAGTCCAGCCGGTCGTTGCTCTTGAGCTGCTGCTCGACCTGAGCGAACTGCACCAGCTGCTGGGTGAACTGGTTGGTGTCCATCGGATCGAGCGGATTCTGGTTCTTGAGCTGCGTGGTGAGCAGCGTCAGGAACTGCTGGAAGTTGCCAGCGATCTCCTGCGAATTCGTGCCCGTGCCGGTCGCGGTCGTGCCCGCCGTGCTCGCCAGGGCGCTGATGCCCGATGCCATCGTGATCTCTCCCTCAGATGCGGATGTCGAGGCTGGTGAGGCCGCGGAGGCTGCGCAGCGGCGCGGCCTCGATGCCGCGCGGCTCGCTCGCCTCGGTGAAATGCGCTGGGCCGCCGCGGGGCTGGCTCTCGCGCTCGCCGGCACCGCCCCCGCCCGCGCCATCGCCGCGCAGCGACAGGTTGATGCCGCCCTCGCTCGGGTCGAGGCCCGCCTGCGTCAGGGCCTGCTGGAGGCTGTTGGCGTCGCGCTGGAGCATCGCGAGGGTCTCGACGCGCTCGACGACGAGGTGGGTCATCACCGTGCCGCGCTCCTTGTCGATGTCGAGCTTGACGTCGATGCGCCCGAGTTCGCCCGGATCGAGGCGGATCTCGAACTGGCTGGAGCCGCCGAGTGAGCGCAGGCCGATCGTCAGAGGAACCTGCCCGATTGGCACCGGGGCCTGGGCGGCCTGGGGCGTCGCCGTCTCGGCGGCGGCGCGGGCGGGAGCGGCAGTCGGTGCCTGGCCGAGCCCCTTCGCGCCGTGCGCCTCGGGCGCGGGCGCCGCGGGGGTGCCGCCGAGGGCCGCGGCGAGTTCCGCCTTGAATTCGGTTCGGGCGCCGTCGACGGAGGCCGGGACGGGATCGCCGGATTCGCCGGCGCGCCTGGTGCCGGAGGCGAGGGTCTGATCGGCCGCGCTCGCCGCCCCGTCGCCGGCCTTGCCGGGCGCCGGGATCTGGCTTGCCGCGCCCTGGCTCTCAGCGCCCTGGCTTGCCGCGCCTTGAACACCCGCCTGCGCGGATGCGGCCTCCGGCGCACCGCCCCTGCCGGGGCCGGTGGCTGAGCCTTGGCCGGTGGCCGAACCTTGGTCCGGGCCCGGCCCCGCGCCGGAGGCGGCCTTGGCGGTTGCAGCGTTGGCGGGCGCGCCGAGCGACAGGCTCGCGAGGAGGCCGAGCAGGCCCGCATCGGCCGGCGCCCCGTCGCCGGCCTCGTCGCCGCTGGCCTCGCCGTCGGACGTCTCGCTATCGGATGTCTCGCCGTCCGCGCGCACCGCCTCGGCGGCCCATGCCGTCGCGGTCGCCCGGCCGGCCGCTTCCGTCCTGGTCTCGGCCTGGTGCGGATCCGATTCCCCGGCCGGCCTCGGCTGGGCCTGCTCGGGCGCGCCCTTCCCGGCGGCCCCGGCCTGCGGATCCGCGGGGCGCCGTCCGGGCGCGGCGTCGGGTCGCTCGGCGCTGCGGGCGCGGTCCTGGCCGTCGGTCCGGGCCGGCGCCGTCCGGCCCCGCTCGCCCTGCTGCGCCGCCTCGCTCGGCCGCTCCGCCGCGGCGCGCTCCTGACGCTCGGCGCGCTCCGTCGTGCGGGAAGCCGGCGGCTCGGCCTGCCGGCGGGCAGCCGGTATCCGCGCGTCCTGGTCGAGGCTGAAGCGCGGGCGCTGCGGCGCGGCACGGGCAGCCGCATTGTCGCGCTGAGCCGTCGGGCCCGCGCGCCGCACGAACAGTTCCGCGAGATCCGTGCCCGCCACCGCCATCGACCTGCTCCTCTGCCGTCAAGGCGTCAGCAAGCGGCGGGCCAGCACGGCACTTCCCTAACAGCTTGATCGGACTAAGCGATTCCGGGCGCGGCGATCCGAGGGCCGCCAGCGCCGGGGCCGAAGCTGCCGCCCGGCCGGCAGGAATTGCCGGGGACGGCCCCGACCGCCGCCTCCCTGGAACTCGGCGCCGACAATCACTATAGACGGATCGCTGCGGCCGAATGTCGGCGTCCGGTGGCCCGAAACCCCTGATCCGATGAACTCGCTCGATCTTCCGAAGCCCCCTCACGAGACGCGCGTCGTCGTCGCCATGTCGGGCGGCGTCGATTCCTCCGTGGTGGCGGGGCTCCTCAAGCGCCAGGGCTACGACGTCGTCGGCATCACCCTGCAGCTCTACGACCACGGCGCCGCGACCCATCGCAAGGGCGCCTGCTGCGCGGGCCAGGACATCCACGACGCCCGCCGCGTCGCCGAGCGCCTCGGCATCCCGCATTACGTGCTCGACTACGAGGACCGCTTCCGCGATTCCGTGATTGACCGCTTTGCCGACAGCTATCTGGCGGGCGAGACGCCGATCCCGTGCGTCGAGTGCAACCGCTCGATCAAGTTCCGCGACCTGCTGGCGACCGCCCGGGACCTGAACGCCGACGCGCTCGCCACCGGCCACTACGTCGCGAGCCGTCCGGTCGCGCCGGGCGTGGGCCGGCGTGCCCTCTACCGCGCCCTCGATCCGGCCCGCGACCAGAGCTACTTCCTCTACGCCACGACGCCCGAGCAGCTCGACTTCCTGCGCTTCCCCTTGGGCGAATTGCCCAAGGACGAGACGCGCCGCCTCGCGCGCGAGCTCGGCCTGTCGGTCGCCGAGAAGCCCGACAGCCAGGACATCTGCTTCGTGCCGCAGGGGCGCTACGCCGACGTGATCGCGCGGCTGCGCCCGGACGCGGCGCGGCCGGGCGACATCGTCGACCTCGACGGACGCCGCCTCGGCAGCCACGAGGGCATCATCCACTACACGGTGGGCCAGCGCCGCGGCCTGCGCCTCGCGGTGGGCGAGCCGCTCTACGTGGTGCGGCTCGAGCCGGACACGGCCCGCGTCGTGGTCGGTCCCCGGGCGGCGCTCGCCACGAGCCGCGTCCGCCTCGCCGAAGTGAACTGGCTCGGCGAGGGCGACCTCGCGGAGCTGGCCGGGATGCCTGTCGCCGTGCGCGTGCGCTCGACCCGCGAGCCGCGGCCGGCCCGTCTCAGCTACGATGCGGCCGCCAGTCATGCCGAGGTCACGCTCGCGACGCCGGAGGACGGCGTCTCGCCGGGGCAAGCCTGCGTCATCTACGCCGACGACGGCGCCCGGGCGCGCGTCCTCGGCGGCGGCACCATCCGCCGCGTCGACGCGTTGCAGCCGGCCGCCGCGCGCGCGGCCTGAGGATCCATCCCAGCGAACGGAATCGAGAACGACATGCTGAGCGAGCCGCGGGTGGCCGGGCCGAGCACCGCCCTGATGCGCAAGGCCTATGCCCGCTGGGCGCCGGTCTACGACGTCGTCTACGACAAGCTGACCGAGCCCGCAGCCCGCGCGGCGGTGCGGGCGGCGGTGGCGTGCGGGCCGCGCATCCTGGAGGCCGGCGTCGGAACCGGCCTGTCGCTCGGCTACTACCCGGGCGGCAGCTTCGTCTGCGGCGTCGATCTCTCGGAGGACATGCTGCGGCGCGCCCGCAGCAAGGTCTCGCGCCGCGGTCTCGGCCATGTGCGCGGCCTGCAGGTGATGGATGTCTGCCGCCTCGGCTACGCCGATTCCAGCTTCGACGCGGTCGTGGCGCAGTTCCTCATCACCCTGGTGCCCGATCCCGAGGCCGCGCTCTCCGAATTCCTGCGGGTGGTGCGCCCCGGCGGCGAGATCGTGCTCGCCAACCATTTCGGCCAGACCGAGGGGGCGGTCGCCCGCGTCGAGGAGATCGTGGCGCCGCTCTGCACGAAGATCGGCTGGTCGTCCGATTTCAAGTCCACGCGGATTGAGGCCTGGGCGCGGGCGAACGGCGTCGAGTTCATCGGCGTCCATCCGACCTTCCCGGGCGGATTCTTCAAGATCCTGCGCATGCGCAAGCGCGGCTGAGCGTGCGCCCGTCCCGGGAGGCCCTGCGCTGGCTGCCCCTCGGACTGCTGGCGCTCGCCTCCCTGGCGCTCCTGGCCTCGGGTGCCTACCACCTCCTCAGCCTCGACAACCTGCTCGCCTCGCGGGCCTGGCTCCAGGGCTTCGTCGAGGCGGATCGCAGCCGAGCGATCGCGGTCGCGGGCCTCGTCTACGTCTGCGCGGTGGTCCTGTCCGTGCCGGCCTCGTTGGTGCTGACCATGATCTGCGGTTTCCTGTTCGGGATCGTCACGGGCGCGCTGCTCGCCGTCGCCTCGGCCACGACCGGCGCGGCCCTCGTCTTCTCGATCGGGCGCGGGCCCGCCGGCGACCTCCTGCGCCGCCGGGCCGGGCCGCGCCTTGGCCGGCTCGCGGAGGGCTTCCGCCGCGACGCCTTCGGCTACATCGCCTTCCTGCGCCTCCTCCCGATCTTCCCCTTCTGGATGACGAATCTAGCGCCCGCGGCCTTCGGGGTCCGCCTGCGCACCTTCGTCCTCGCCACGTTCCTCGGCCTCCTGCCCGGCGCCTTCGTGTATGCCGCCACAGGCGCCGGGATCGAGGACGTGGTCGCCGCCCACGAGCAGGCCAAGGCGGCCTGCCTCGCCGCGTCCGGCACCGGCTGCGACGACGCGATCAGCCTGCGCGGCCTCGTCTCGCCGACGCTGGTCGCGGGGCTCGCGGCGCTCGCGGCCTTCGCGCTGCTCTCGGTCGCCCTGCGGCGGCGCTTCCTCCCCACGCTGCCCGAGGGATCCTGAACCCGGCCGCCGCACAGTCCGCGGGTCATCGGCCGCTGCTGCGTGGCGCGCCGAGATCCGGAGATTGCATCCGGAATTTACTGCTACCTGGGCATGCATTCTTGCGGCGGATCAACCAGAGTAATCCGACAACATAACGCCAAGATCTTGCTCTGCTGTGGCTCAGCACATGCCGCCTCTCGACGGCGGACAATGCGCCGCGTAACGAGGGACATTGGTTGATCTGACATCTTGTCATGACTGGTCGCGCCGCGATCACCGTCCCGCCGGCTGCCGCGCCCGGACCAGCCTCGGGACGGGCGCATCGCGGGGGCGGACGAGACCCGCAGGGGCACAATGGGAGTGAGTTCGCGTTCCGAGACCGAGGCGGCGGCGATCGAGGCCGCGGGCGTGGCCATGCCGACCCGGGAGCGCGCGTTGGGGCTCGGGCGCCATCTCGGCCTCTCCGGGCGCCTGTTCCTCATCACGGTCGCCTTCGTGGCGGTGGCCGAGATCCTGATCTACGTGCCGGCGGTGGCCAATTACCGTCTGATGTGGCTCTCCGACCGCATCGCCGCGGCGCAGGTGGCGGCGGTGGTGCTCGACGCGACGCCGGGCCAGGCGGTCTCGGACGAGCTCGCGCGCCGCCTGCTCGCCGGAGTGGGCGCGCACGCCATCGCGGTCCGGAGCAACGGCGCCCGCCGCCTGCTCGCCGTCGAGTCGGTGCCCGACGAGGTCGCCGACATGGTCGACCTGCGCCGCGACGATTGGTGGGACTCGATCCGGGGCTCCTGGCGCACCCTGGTGGCGCCGACGGACGAGCCGATCCGGGTGGTCGGCCACGGCCGGGATGGTTTCGACCTCGTGGAGATCCTGCTCGACGAGGCGCCGCTGCGCACCGCCATCATCGACTTCTCGATCCGGCTGCTCCTGTCCTCGCTGATCATCGCGGCGGCCGCGGCCGGCCTCGTCTTCATCGTGCTCCAGCGCGTGATCGTCGAGCCGGTGCGCCGGCTCGCGCACAACATCACCGAATTCGCCGACGACCCCGAGAGCCTCGACCGGATCATCGCGCCGAGCCGCCGGACGGACGAGATCGGCCACGCCGAGACCGCGCTCGCCCGGATGGAGCGGGCGCTGGCGGGCGAGCTGCGCGAGAAGCGCCGCCTGGCCGAGCTTGGCCTCGCCGTGAGCAAGATCAACCACGAGTTGCGCAACCTGCTGACGACGGCGCAACTCCTCGGCGATCGGCTCGAGGGCGCCGCAGACCTGACCGTGCAGCGCGTCGCGCCCAGGCTCGTCGCGACGCTGGGGCGCGCGATCCGATTCTGCGAGGCGACCCTCGCCTACGGCCGGGCCACCGAGCGCCACCCGCAGCGCCGCCTCACGCTGCTCGCGCCGATCCTCGCCGACCTGCCGGACCTCGCCGGCCTCTCGAACGGGTCGCGGGTGGTCATCCGCGAGCGGGTGCCCTCCGGCCTGCAGATCTGCGCCGATCCCGAGCAGCTCTCGCGCGCTCTCACTAACCTCGTACGCAACGCGGTCCAGGCCCTCGACGCCGCGGGCGCGGGGGGCGACGAGCCGTCGGTCCTGATCTCGGCGAGCCGTCGGGGCGGCATCGGCTCGGGAGCCGTGACGATCCTGGTGTCGGATAACGGGCCCGGCCTGCCCGAGCGCGCCAAGAACCATCTCTTCGCGCCGTTCCAGGGCTCGATGCGGGCGGGCGGCACCGGCCTCGGCCTCGCCATCGCGGCGGAGCTGATCGAGCTCAACGGCGGGACGCTGTGCCTCGACGACGACGCGCCCGGAGCCTGCTTCCGGATCACCGTGCCGGACTGGACGCCGGCCGGGTAGAGGTCGAGGTCGAGGTCGGGCGCCGGTGCGGCCCGGGCGCCAATGGGCGCCACGGGACCGTCACTCGCGGCGTCCGGCGCCTTCGGGCACGAACGGCTCGGCAGGCGGCCGGATCGCCGCGGACGGGCCGGCCGACCGGCGCCGCTCGCGGGAGAAACGTTCCTTTCCGACGTTCATCCACTTTGGCCAAGTAAAAGGTGCGAAGCGGGCCTAAGGTGCAAGATCTCCGGTCGTTCGACTCTGACTCAGGAGGCGGAGATGGCGAGCACATGGGCATGCGCCGCCGTGGTGACCACGGCCCGTCTTTCTGGGACCTTGGGAGAAGGCGCGCAGGCGGATCCGGGCGATCGCATCGCTCAGGGCACGGTCAAGATCCCGACCGACGCGCAGATCAACCGCATGGAGCGGGACTCGATCACGACGCCCCCGCTCGACGTGAGCGAGGGCGGGCAGCGAGGCAGCCAGCAGGACCAGATCCGGCAGATGGATCGGCGGGACCGCCGCATCGATCAGAAGCTCCGGACGCACGACGGCGTCTGCGACGATTGCTGACGGGCGGCTCGTCCGGGGCAGCCCGCCCGGACCGGACGATCCCTTCGCGAGCGAGCCGGCGGCGGCCCGGAGGGGCAGGAGCATCATGGCGGCCGAAGCGCCGGGAGCGCAGCGATGTTGCAAGACACCGATCCCACAGGTGCCGGCCCCGAGGCGGGTCGCCCGGAGCGTCCCGTTCTCCGCCCACCGCGGCGCAGGCCTTGGGGGCGCCTCCTCATCGTGGTCGGGGGGCTGCTCCTCGCCGCTGGCGGGTTCGCGCTGGCTCACTTCTGGTCGCCGCACGCCAATCTGCGCGTGACCACCGGCCCGCAGGGCGGTGCTGCACAGCGTTTCATGGCCGCCTTCGTGTCCGTAGCGGCCATCCAGCACCCCCGCGTTCACCTGGAGCTCGTGCCGGTTCCGGACCTCGCTGCGAGCGCCAAGGCCCTGGAGGACGGCCGGACGGACCTGGCCATCGTGCGCAGCGACGCGGCGGCGCCGGCAAACGGGCAGACCATCGTGATCCTGCGCCGGGACGTCGTGGCCTTCGTGCTGCCTCCCCACAGCAAGATCAGTTCCGTCGCGGGCCTGTCGGGCAAGACCGTCGGGATCGCGGCAGGCCCGGTGCAGGCCAACAATGTCCAGGCGCTCGACACGCTCCTGAGCTTCTTCGACATCCCCGCAAAGGACGTGGGCCGTGTCATCCTGCCCGTGGCGGAACTCGGGCAGGCCGTGCAGCAGAAGAAGGTCGCGGCCGTGTTCGCCGTCGGTCCGATGGCGCCCGGCGAGGTGGTCGATGTCGTCGCCGCCGTCGCGCGCGCGACGAAGGGTACCCCCGGCATCCTGGCCCTCGACGAGGCGGAGACCATTGCCAAGCGCTTTCCCGGATTCGAGTCCGTCGACGTCCCTGTCGGCGCGTTCCGGGCCCGGCCGGCCACGCCCAGCGACACGGTCACGACGCTCGCGGTCACCTATCGCTTCGCCGCCTCGGAGCTGATGAGCGACGTCGTGGCCGGAGCCATCGCGCGCTCGATCCTGACCACGAAGGCCAAGCTCATGGCCGCGACCCCGCTCGCCAACCAGATCGAGGCCCCCGATCCCGACGACAAGAGCCCCATTCTCCCGATTCATCCTGGCGTGGCAGCCTATCTCAGCGGCGGCGACCAGAGTTTCCTCGACCAGTTCCAGAGATATTTCTACGTCATCGGCATCGGCATCAGCGTCGCCGGATCCGTGTTCGCCCTGGCTTCGAGCTACTGGAACCGGCGGCGGTCGGACGAGGATTGGCGGCCGATCAGGAGGCTCGTCGAGATCGCGGATGAGGCGCCCGGAGCCGAGCGGTCGGCCTTCGAGTCTCTCGAGCACGAGACCCAGGCGATCGCTTCATCCGTGCTCGGACGGCAGGGCGGGGCTGTCGGCGCCGAGCGGCTGGCGGCGTTCTCGACGGCGCTCGCCCATGCAAGGCACGCCCTCGACGCCCGAAGGGCGGCCCTCGGTCCGCGGACGGGGCCGAGCACAGGACCGATGCCGTCGCCGGCCCTCGTCGCGGCCCAGTGAGGCGGCGGCCGGGCCGGCCGAGCCAGCACCTGTCACCGAACGGGAGGCGCGGACGTCCGACCTGCGGGTGTCAGGCCCGGCCCGACCCCCCGAGGCGTCGCTCAGGACGGGTGCGACGCCTCGGATTGCGGCCGCGAGCCGCGGATCCTCACTCGGCGGCGGCGAGCGTCAGGGCCGGGACCGTGATGCCGATGTCGCGCAAGAGGGCGGCGTCGGAATCGGTCTCGTTGTTGGCCGTGGTGAGCAGGCGCTCGCCGTAGAAGATCGAGTTCGCGCCGGCCAGGAAGCACAGGATCTGCGCCTCGCGGGTCAGGCCCCTGCGGCCGGCGCTGAGGCGCACACGCGCGCGCGGCATCACGATCCGGGCGGTGGCGCACATGCGCACGAGGTCGAGGGGATCGACCGGCGGCTGGTCCTCGAGCGGCGTGCCCGCGACGGCCACGAGGGCGTTGATCGGCACGCTCTCCGGATGAGGCGCGTGGTTGGCGAGCACCTGCAGCATCGCGGCGCGGTCCTTCACGCCCTCGCCCATGCCGACGATGCCGCCGCAGCAGACGCCGATCCCGGCCTCGCGCACGTTGGCGAGCGTCGCCAGGCGATCCTCGTAGGTCCGCGTCGAGATGATGTCGCCGTAGAAGTCGGGACCGGTATCGAGGTTGTGGTTGTAGGAGGTCAGGCCGGCCTCGGCGAGGCGCTCGGCCTGCGCCCGC